>JAYUYT010000046.1:0-15090 GCA_043752345.1 Nitrosospira sp. | reverse complement strand
ATGCTGACGCTCCCTTGAATTACCTTATGCCATAACGCATAAAGCAGCCAAATGGTTGGCAACTTTTATGAATAAATCAGCGCTTCCTTAGGGGTTTTCAGCACCACATCGAACCAGCGTTTCTTGCCGTCTTCCAGCCCCAGTACAAAGTTGGCCGCAGGCAACAGCAATGCTGTCGCTTTGGTGCGATAGGCCGCATAGTCAAAATCGCTCAGCAACCCCTGTGCAACTTCCAGGTATTCCTTCAGCTTGGCCAGCGCCTCCGGCGGCATCCAGCGTCGGCATGCCCTTGCCCCAGCTCTCGGTGTACACCTTCAGCGCCTTGCGCAGTTCGGCGGCGATGCCGATGTAATCCACCACCAGCCCGCCTTCCTTGTCGCGGAACACGCGGTTAACGCGCGCAATCGCCTGCATCAGGTTGTGGTCGCGCATCGGCTTATCCACGTACATCGTGTGCAGGCACGGCACATCGAAGCCGGTCAGCCACATGTCGCGTACGATCACCAGCTTCAGCGGGTCTTTCGGATTCTTGAAGCGTTTCTCCAGTTGCTTCTTGGTGGTCGCGTTGTAAATGTGCGGGCGCAGCAATTCAACATCCGCCGCCGAGCCGGTCATCACCACCTTGATCGCACCTTGTGCGGGGTCGTCGCTGTGCCATTCCGGGCGCAAGGCTACGATGGCGTTATAGAGGTGCGCGCAGATTTCACGGCTCATGGCAACGATCATGCCCTTGCCTTCCATCGCCGCTGTACGCGCCTCGAAATGTTGCACAATGTCCGCCGCCACTTGCTTGATACGCGGCTCTGACCCCACCAGTTTTTCCAGCGCAGCCCACTTGGTCTTGGCGGC
This sequence comes from Nitrosospira sp., assembly GCA_043752345.1. Taxonomy (GTDB): domain Bacteria; phylum Pseudomonadota; class Gammaproteobacteria; order Burkholderiales; family Nitrosomonadaceae; genus VFJL01. The sequence continues at coordinate 14,241 of JAYUYT010000046.1, read as the reverse complement.
TTCGCGCGTTGCGGCGTTTTCCTCGTCCTCGAATACTTCTTCGATGTCGTCGTTGAGTTGCTCAATCTGCGCCTGGTTGATGTCCAGTTTGGCGAGGCGGCTCTCGTAATAGATCGGCACCGTCGCGCCGTCGTCCACCGCATCCTGGATGTCGTAAATGCTGACGTAATCGCCGAACACCGCGCGCGTGTCCTTGTCGTCGCTCTCCACCGGCGTGCCGGTGAAGCCAACGAAAGTGGCGTGCGGCAACGCATCGCGCAGATGCTTGGCGAAGCCGTATTTGTACTTGCCCGTCTTCTTGTCCAGCACCGCATTGAAGACATACTGCGAGCGGTGCGCCTCATCGGCGATCACCACGATGTTGGTGCGTTTGGTCAATTCGGGGAAGCGTTCCTCGTCCTTGCCCGGTGCAAATTTCTGCATGGTGGTAAAGATGATCCCGCCGGAGGGCCGCCCGTCCAGCAGCGTGCGCAACGCATCGCGGTCTTCCGCCTGCTGCGGCGTTTCCTTCAGCAGCGAACGCGCCCCGGTGAAAGTCTGGAATAACTGCCCGTCCAGATCGTTGCGGTCGGTCACGACCACAATGGTCGGGTTCTGCATCTGCGGCTGCTGCATCAGCTTGCCGACGAAGCACACCATCGAAATGCTCTTGCCCGAACCTTGCGTATGCCACACGATGCCGCCCTTGCGCGATCCGGGTTTCACTTCCTTGCCATAAGTCGCGCGCTCCAGCTCTGCTTTATCAGGCAGCGGCCCAGTGGCCGCGATCACCGTCGCCCGCACTGCCTCGCGCACCGCATGAAACTGGTGATAGCCCGCGATCTTCTTGACGATGCCGTCCTCGCCCTGTTCGTACAGGATGAAATAGCGCAGGTAATCCAGCAGCAGATCGGGCGCAAAGAATCCGCGCACCACCTTCTCCAGCTCGAATTCCAGCAAGGGCTTGTCGTTCTCGCTGCGCAGCGTGCGCCAGGGCATGAAGCGCTCGCGGTCCGCCGTGAGCGAACCCACGCGCGCAATCAAGCCATCGGAAATCACCAGCGCCTCGTTGAACACAAACAGGTCGGCGATCTCCGCCTTGTAGGTTTCCAGTTGATTGAACGCAGACCAGATGTCCGCCTGCTCAGTGGCCGGGTTCTTCAGTTCGAGCACCGCGATGGGAATGCCGTTGATGAAGCACACCAGGTCGGGGCGGCGCGGCTGCTTGATGCCCTGTATCGTGAACTGGTTCACTACCAGGAAGCGGTTGTTTTCCGCATGCTCGAAATCCATCAACCGCACGCGGTCGCCGCGCTTCACGCCATCTTGTTCGACGATCACCGCCACGCCGTCCAGCAACAACTCATGGAAGACGCGGTTACTCTGAATCAGCGATGGTTCGTGCAGCTTACCTACCCGATGCGCCACCTCATCCAGCACTGATTCCGGCATGCCCGGATTCAGGCGGCGCAACGCATCGAGTAATCGCTCTGCCAGCACCACCTGCCGGTAGTCCGCGCGCTCGGGCGCTGTTCCATCCGGTGCGATGTCCGGGCCGTAGCAATATTCCCAGCCTGAGTCCTGGAACCAGGTGAGGGTGAGTTGTTCGAGGTGGTCTTCGCTAATAGCCATTTAATATCAACATGATGATGACTTTCCGTTTGCTATAGTTTGTGTCTCACGCATTACACAATCTCTCTATTTTGTCTCATATTATTAACAATGTGAGACATTAATCGGTTAATAGCGCATGGATGAGACTCAAATAATCCTTCTGCCTTCCGCAACATTTAGCAGTTCACGAAATGCATAAATCCCTGATCTCCGTCCCTTTCCTTCACGCAGCGCATGAAGCAATCCATCCTCTCGCAACATTGCAAGAATGCGAGCGGCAGTCGGCTTGGGGATTTCGGATTTTGCAGTAAAGTCGGGAGCCTTGAATATCGGAGTCTGAAACAGAAAGTCCACCGCCCGAATGGCATGTTGCGAATGAGTCAGGTCAACAACCCGAGTTTTGACCTGCTCATAGAGCGTAAGGATAGCCCTCGCCTTTTGTTCATTCTCGGCGGATTGTTCCACGATTCCTTCAAGAAAGAATGCGCACCACTCAGTCCATGCGCCATCCCGAGACACTGCGCGCAGCCGCTCCTGATAGGTTTCGCGATGCGCCTCCAGATAGCCGCTCATATAAAAATCGGGGCTGCTTAGAACTTTCTTCTTGAACAGGAAAAGCGGAATCAGCATCCGCCCCAAGCGGCCATTGCCGTCCTTGAACGGATGCAGCGCCTCAAACTCCACATGCACGATAGCGAGTTGCACCAACGAATCCAATTCGCCATCTCCATTCATATACACTTCCCATGCATCCATTCCAGAGTCAAGCTGTGCGGGCGCAATCGGCACGAAACTGGCCTCTTCGATGCGTCTGCCCTTAGGGCCGATCCAATTCTGATCTGTGCGAAAACTTCCCGGTGTCTGTTCTTTTCCGCGTACGCCCTGCATGAGCAGGTGGTGAGCTTGCCGAACCAAATGCTGGGATAGCGGACGCTCTCTCAAGGCATCCACGCAAGAGCGTAACGCAATCCGATAGTTCAGAATCTCCTCGGCATCGTCGCGCTTGGGCTGAGTCACATCCTCCGGGTCGCCGCCCGCTTCAAGCTCCAGCACTTCACCCATCGTGACATGGGTTCCCTCGATCTTGGATGAGAGCACCGCTTCCTGCATAGTCAATGGAGACAACAGCACTGAAGCATTGGGGATCGCCGATAGCAAACCATCGTAACGCGCAAGCCCGGCATTGGCTTTACCGATCAGTGGAATCAGACGTTTCCAGTCCAACCCTGCGGGTGGAAATTTGCCGAGGTGGTAAAGAACAGATTGCGTCATATCAGCGCCTCCAAAGTTGATTCGGTTTCCGGCACACGCAGTTCGCCGGAAAGAAGTTTTGGAAGAAGAGTGTCGCGTATCTCCATTAGCTCACGATTTTGACGAACATTTGATTCCATATCCAAATGCAATGAACTAACTATCTGGGCAAACTCTTTGCAAATTAGCTCTGGCGGGACAACAACATCCTTCGATACTAGCTCCATCCAGTGCCTGCGATATTCTTGAAACACCTGCTTGTCACGTACAGCGTAATAAACCCATAGAGTAGGTCTGTCGGCCCCTCTAAGTGGAATTACATTCTGGGAAATATCGAATGGTTCGCAGGCAAGATGGGTAACGCAAGTGTGATCCCCGAAAATGAACGCAGGGTCATCTGCACTTGCTGAAAATTGAGCTGTTCCATTGTGATAGCCGAGAAGAATGCTCGCACCTTGTTCAAACACGGGTACGGCACCATATGGCGCTACCTCATCCTTTGTGTACCTTGTTTTGGTTGAAAGACGAGAAAGAAGCCTCTCAATTTTCCATACCGCCCACCCCTCCGGAATCCCTGTGGTGAGCGAAGTCGAACCATCGCCGAGTTCGGAATCCACGAGGCGGTCGGGGAAGAGGGCGAAAAGGTCGGGGGTGAGGCCGAGGCGTTGGCAGATGGATTCGAGCAGTTCGCCGCTCATCTTGGCGCGGACGGGATCGAAGTCCACGAACCACGACTTGAACATCGCCCGCGCGATGGCCTCCAGTGTTTCGTTGATGCGGCGGTTCAGTTCGATCTTGTCGTCGAGCGTGCCGAGGATGTGGGCGATGGCGCGCTGATTGTTCAGCGGCGGTAATTCAAGTTCTATGCTTTTCAATGAACTGAGTGGCTGACCAATGCCAGGTGTGCCAACTTGCGAGGCATTTTTCAGTAGCTGGTGTCGCCCTTCGTGCGATTTGAAAAAGTAGAAGATATATAGCGAGTGAGCTTTCTTCGGGTCACATTTGAGTTTCATCAGGCTTGACGAAAGCAGGTATCTATCTCTGTCGCCCGGAACAATACCGACTTCGCCGATGGCACCACGATGCGGAAAAACTAAATCTCCTTCGGTTACGTTGCAGCTTGCGAGTTGATCTGCGTCTTCCTCAGAAATATAGACCCACTCACCCGAGAAGCTTCGGCCACCAGTGAGATTTGTTCCTCGAATCACAGGTACGCCAATTTCGGTATAAGTATCACTCTTCATCCGCGATCCGAAAGGGCCGATGGAAATTTTTTCCGCTATTTCGTCAACGCGGACTTTGCGCCACTCACTCATTCCCGCCCCCCAACTCCTCCACCGCCTTGTGCAGGAAGGCCGCCATTTCTTCCTTGCCCGGCAGTTGCACCTGGTAGCGCGAGACGAATAACTGGTTGCTCATGCCGGCCAGCGCGTACTCGACCAGTTCGTGGTTCTTGCGGGTGCAGAGCAGGATGCCGATGGGCGGCTGGTCGCCTTCGCTCATTTCATTCTGCTGGTAGTAGCCAACGTAGCTGTTGAGCTGGCCCAGGTGTTCGTGTTTGAAGGCGTCGTTTTTGAGCTCGATCAGCACATGGCATTTGAGGATGCGGTGGTAGAACACGAGATCCACGAAGAAGTGTTCGCCGCCGATGAGCAGGCGCTTTTGCCGCGCCTCGAAGCAGAAGCCGTGGCCGAGTTCGAGCATAAAGGCTTGCAGCTTGTCGAGCAGGGCGTCTTCGAGGTGGCCTTCGCTCATCACTTCCTGCGGCTTGAGGCCGAGGAATTCGAAAATATAAGGATCGCGGATCACCTGCCGGTTTTGCTGCGGCTCGGCCTGGGCGTGGGCGAGGCGGGCCAGCGCTTCCTTGTCCGTGGAGAGTCCGCTGCGCTGGAAATACTGGGTGGCGATCTGGCGCTTGAGTTCGCGCACCGACCAGTTGCCGCGCAGGGCTTCGGCCTCGTAGAAGCGGCGCTGGAGCGGGTCTTCCAACTCCACCAGTTGTTCAAGGTGGCTGTAGGAGATGCGGCTGATCAGCTTTTCTGCGTCCAGTGTTGGCGCTTCCGGGAATTGTGCGGACAGTGTCCGCACTTTTTCTTCCAGCAGGGGGCGCGATACGACCTGGGCAGATAGTGCGGACAGCGTCCGCACTATCTGGGGATAGGCGCGGTAAAAGGCCAGGTAGCCATAAAGCTGGCGGCGTCCGCTATTGCTGACGGACTGGTCGCGCAGCACTCTGGATAGCTCGGCCAGCAGCTTGTCGCCATAGCTGGCGCGATCCGCGCCTTGCAGTTCGAATTCGGCAATGTAATAACCGATGAACCAGTTGCGCAGAGTCAGGCTGACATTGACGGCACGGCTGGCCTGCTCGGCCAGCGCGGCATCGGCCTGCCGGATCGCGGCAACCAGCCCGTCGAAATTCAGCGCATCAGAGGCCATACCCCATACCCCAGCCTTGCAAGATTTTCACGGATGGCAGTTTCCAGCTTTGCGGATTCGGCGAATTGTTCGTTCAAGGTTGCGGTGAGGCGTGCCATTTTGTCCTCAAAGGGTTCGCCGTCTGCTTCCTGTTCCACCGCGCCAACATAGCGGCCGGGGGTGAGGACGTAGTCGTGTTTGCGGATGTCGTTGAGGACGGTGGATTTGCAGAAGCCCGCTTCGTCCGCATAGCCCTCGCCTTTCTTCCAGGCATGGAAAGTGTCGGCGATTTTGCGGATGTCTTCTGCGGCAAAGTCGCGCAGGACACGGTCTTTCATGTAGCCGAGGTTGCGGGCGTCGATGAACAGGGTGTGGTTTTTCCGGTCGCGATAACCGCTGCGTGCGGTCTTGTTGCGTGTGAGGAACCAGATGCAGGCGGGTATCTGGGTGTTGGTGAAAAGCTGGCCGGGCAACGCGACCATGCATTCGACCAGATCGGCTTCGATGATGGTCTTGCGGATTTCACCTTCGTTGTTGGTGTTGCTGCTCATCGAGCCGTTGGCGAGCAGCAACGCCATGCTGCCGCTAGGCGCGAGGTGGTAGATCATGTGTTGCAGCCACGCAAAATTGGCGTTGCCTGCAGGCGGGATGCCGTATTTCCAGCGCGGATCGTCGTCCTTCACACCAGCGTTCCATTCCTTCATATTGAAGGGCGGGTTGGCCATGATGTAGTCGGCGCGCAGGTCGGGGTGCTGGTCGCGGGTGTAGGTGCTGGCGGGTTCCTTACCGAAATCGAAATCCATGCCGCGTATCGCCATGTTCATGGAGGCGAGTTTCCAGGTGGTGGGATTGGATTCCTGACCGTAGACGGAAAGGTTGCCGATGCGTCCGCCGTGTTCCTCGACGAATTTTTCTGATGACACAAAGAAGCCGCCGGAGCCGCAGCAGGGGTCGTACACGCGGCCCTTGTAAGGCTCCAGCATTTCGACGATGGTGGTGACGATGCTCTTGGGCGTGTAGTACTGCCCGCCCTTCTTGCCCTCGGCCATAGCGAATTGACCGAGGAAGTATTCGTAGACGTGGCCGAGGATGTCCTTGGCTTTGAGCGAGCCGTGCTTGAAAGGGATTTCGGCGATGTGGTCGATCAGGCCGGGCAGCGCGGTGTCGATCTGCTTGCGCGCATAGTCTTTTTCCAGCACGCCCTTGAGCTTGGCGTTTTCCTTCTCGACGGCTTCGAGCGCGTCGTCCAGCAGGCGACCGATACCATTGAATTTGTATTCGAATACTTTGCCGTTCTTGACTTTCAGCACGGTGCCGTTGGCGACCTTGGCGTGATCCTTGATGAAATCCCAGCGCGCCAGCGCGGGCACCCAGAACACGTTCTTCTCGGTGAAATAGTCACGCGCTTCGAGTTCCTGTTCCATCAGGCCGGCGCCGTCCGCGCCAAGGTAGTAGTCGTTCTTGGGATCGGCAAACGCGGCCTGCAATTCTTCGCGGCGCTCCTTGAAGGCATCGGACACATACTTGAGGAAGATGAGGCCGAGCACGACGTGCTTGTATACGGCGGCATCGAGCATCGGCAGCAGTTTATTGGCCGCCGTCCATAATTTCTTGTCGAGGTCGTTGAGGAATTTCTGTTCTTCTTGTTTCATGCGATGTCCGAAGGTTGAGGCCGGCGCGGGGTGCGGGATCTTATAGCTTGATTGTACATAGCTGGCACACTAACCTGAGCAACTCTTTGCAGGTCATCGGCCGTCATGATGCGCCGCATGAGGTTGGTGCGGAACCCGTTGATGAGGTCTTTGGGTTTCGCGCCGGTGTTGCGGTAGGTAATCTTCTGGGCGAAGCCGTTACCCTCGAATTCTTCGCGCACGATCCAGATGATGTTCTCTCTGACCCGCAATTCTAATGACATATTCGACTCATGGTTATTGTCATGCGCATCGTAGCATAGGCAGCGCTAACGGCCTTAAATTCCCCTGCTACATGTAGCAACCGACCCTGCCAGCCCAGATTCTTATTGATAACTATTATCATTCGTATATAATCAAATCAGGTCATGTGCCGTTGATTTCGTTGTTGATTCGATCTGGAGTAAATACAAATGCTGACACCTCGCTTTGGCCGTTATCTTGCTGCAATGCTGTGCTGTGCCACGCTGCTCGGCGTCCCTGCCGCCCATGCCGAACAGGTGGTGGTTTATACCGCGCGCATCGAGCAGCTCATCAAGCCGATGTTCGATGTTTTCACCAAGGACACCGGCATTGCGGTGAAATTCGTCACCGACAATGAAGGCGCTCTGCTCGCGCGCCTCAAGGCGGAGGGCAAGAATACCCCGGCCGACATGCTGATCACGGTAGATGCGGGCAACCTGTGGGAAGCCGCGCGCGCAGGGCTGCTGCAACCGGTGGAATCAAAAACGCTCGATGCCAATATTCCAACCCATCTGCGTGACCCGCAGAAACAATGGTTCGGGCTGTCAGTACGCGCTCGCACCATGGTCTACAACACGCAGAAAGTGAAGCCCGCCGAGCTCTCCAGTTACGAGGATCTGGCCGAGCCGAAGTGGAAAGGGCGGTTGTGCCTGCGCTCTTCCAAGAAGGTGTACAACCAGTCGCTGGTGGCGATGATGATTGCCGAGCACGGCGAAGCCAAAGCCGAGCAGATCGTGCGCGGCTGGGTCGCCAATCTCGCCACCGATCCGCTGTCCGACGATACCCGCGCGATGGAATTCGTCGCCGCCGGGAAATGCGACGTGACGCTGGTCAATACCTATTATTACGGTCGCCTGCTGGCAAAGAATCCCGCGTCGCCGCTGGCGATTTTCTGGCCCAATCAGGCCGGCAGCGGCGTGCACGTCAATGTTTCCGGCGCGGGCATCACCAAGTATGCCAAGAACGAAACGGCGGCGATCAAGCTGCTGGAATTCCTGTCGATGGAAAAAGCGCAACACCTGTACGCCGAGGTGAACATGGAGTATCCGGTCAATCCTCGAATCAAGCCGGATGAAGTGGTCGCCGCGTGGGGCAGCTTCAAGCAGAACCCGATGAACGTGGCCACCGCCGGTGAATTGCAGGCAGCCGCGGTCAAGCTCATGGATCGGGCCGGCTACCGCTAAGGCAGCGAGAGTGAAGGATGAGACACTCAGTGTTGCGGTGCAGAATGGAAATACGCTAAGCGGTTTTTCCCGCTTGCCCTCTTCGAGCCAGCGCCCTGCATCCGGCTGGCGCTTGATCCCGTTCCTGGTAGCTGCGCTGGTGCTGATCCCGATCGGCACCGTCCTGTCCTCGTTCTTCGCCCCCGCCAACGATATCTGGCAACACCTGGTCGAAACCACCCTGCCCGGCCTGCTGCTCAATACCTTCTGGCTGGCGCTGGGCGTGGTCAGCGGTACCGCGTTGCTGGGAGTCAGTCTCGCCTGGCTCACCGCGGTATGCGAATTTCCGGGGCGCAAATTCTTTTCCTGGGCGCTGTTGCTGCCGCTCGCGGTGCCCGCTTATGTCATCGCCTTCGTGATGCTGGGATTGTTCGATTTCACCGGCCCGGTGCAGACTGCGTTGCGCTCGTGGCTGGGACCTGACGCGTGGTTTCCGGAAGTGCGCGGCAGGCTGGGCGTGATCACGGTGATGGTGCTGGCGTTTTATCCGTATGTGTATCTGCTCGCGCGCAACGCTTTTCTCACGCAGGGCAAGCGTTCGCTGGAAGCCGCGCAGTCGTTGGGCTACAACCGCACGCAAGGATTCTTCAAAGTGGCGCTGCCGATGGCGCGGCCGTGGATCGCGGGCGGGGTGATGCTGGCGCTGATGGAAACGTTGGCGGATTTCGGCACGGTGGCGGTGTTCAATTACGACACTTTCACCACTGCCATTTACAAAGCGTGGTTCGGCATGTTCTCGCTGTCGGCCGCTTCGCAACTGGCTTCGCTGTTGCTGGTGATCGTCTTTGCCTTGATCGTGGTGGAACAGCAGGTGCGTGCGCGCATGCGTTATGCCGAAAGCAAACAGAGTGCGCGCGCTGCTCGCATCACGCTCAACAGTTGGCACGCCGCAGCGGCAACCGCGCTGGCGCTGGGCACACTGTTCTTCGCATTCCTGCTGCCGGTCGGGCAATTGGGCATCTGGGCGGCAAGCAGTTTCGCGCAGGATTTCGACGCGCGCTATCTGGAGTTTCTGTGGCACTCGCTGCTGCTGTCCGCACTCGCCGCACTGCTGACCTGTACGGTCGCGCTGCTGCTGGTGTACGCGGCGCGACGCCATCCCGATGCGGCCACGCGCAATGCCGTGCGCATTGCCACTCTCGGCTACGTCCTGCCCGGCACGGTGCTGGCGGTGGGCATGTTTGTGCCGCTGGCCGGGCTGGACAACTGGCTCGGGGAAATGGCGCTGCAACTATTCCAGATCGAGACCGGGCTGCTGATCCAGGGCACGCTCGCGATCATGCTGCTCGCCTACATGACACGCTTTCTCGCAGTGAGCCACAGCCCGATCGACAGCGCGATGCAGCGCATCACCGGCAGCATCGACGAAGCCGCGATGAGTCTGGGCCTGAACGGCTGGGCGATGCTGCGGCGCGTACATCTGCCGATCCTGAAAAGCGGCATCTTCACCGCCGCCACGCTGGTGTTCGTCGACGTGATGAAAGAAATGCCCATCACCCTGATGACCCGGCCGTTCGGTTGGGATACGCTGGCGGTGCGAATTTTCGAAATGACTGCGGAAGGCGCCTGGGAACAGGCCGCGTTGCCGGCAGTGGCGCTGGTGCTGGCGGGGTTGGTGCCGATCATTTTGTTTATGCGGCAAACGGAAAAATAGTCTAATAATTCGGATTTCGTCACAATACTGCGTTGCTCACAAAAAATGTTTCCTTACATATCGATCCATATGCCGCGTCTGCATTTTTTGCTCCCGCCTTGTCTTGTTTAGAACTGCGAATCATTAGAGGCGCCCTTCTTTCATGCAACCGCTGCTCGAACTGAAAAATATCCGGCAAGCTTACGGCCAGCAACTGGTGGTGAACGATTTGTCGCTGGCGCTGGAGAAAGGCCAGATCGGCTGCCTGCTGGGACCGAGCGGCTGCGGCAAGACCTCGGTGCTGCGCTGCATTGCCGGGTTCGAGCCGGTGCTGGCGGGCGAGATCCTGCTGAACGGCATCAAGGTGAGCGGCGGCGGTGTTTTCCTGCCGCCGGAACAGCGCCACATCGGCATGGTGTTTCAGGATTACGCCTTGTTTCCGCATCTCACCGTCAGCGCCAACATCGGTTTCGGCCTGCACCGCATGCCGCAAAGCGAGCGGGCGCCGCGCGTCGATGAATTGCTGCAAACCGTGGGCCTGACCGATGCCGCCAACAAATATCCGCACGAACTTTCCGGCGGCCAGCAGCAGCGCGTGGCGCTGGCGCGCGCACTGGCGCCGCGGCCCGATCTGCTGTTGCTGGATGAGCCTTTCTCCAATCTGGATGTGAGCCTGCGCGAACGCCTGAGCCTGGAAGTGCGCGAGATCCTCAACAGCCAGAATGCCACCGCCATACTGGTGACGCACGATCAGAACGAGGCTTTCGCCATTGCCGATGAAATCGGCATCATGCATCGCGGTGAAATCCAGCAATGGGACAGCGCCTACAATCTGTATCACCGTCCCGCCAATCGTTTCGTTGCGGATTTCATTGGCCAGGGCGTGTTCCTGCCCGGCACGGTGCTGGACCCGCAGCGAGTGGAAATCGAGTTGGGAATTCTGACCGCGGACATTCCGCATCAGTGCGCGCCGAATGACCAGGTGTGCGGCAAGGATTGCCAGGTGGATGTGCTGCTGCGCCCGGACGACATCGTGCACGATGACGCCAGCCCGATGCAGGCAGTGGTGCTGCACAAGGCTTTTCGCGGCGCCGATATCCTGTACACGCTAGGCCTGCCGAGCGGCGCCAGCGCGCTGTCGCTGGTGCCCAGTCACCATAATCACGCCATTGGTGAAAAAATCGGCATCCGTCTGGAAGCCGATCACGTGGTGGCGTTCCCCAGTTCTTAGGCAGGAGCGCCGGTGTTTTTTCAGGTGTAGGAGCGCATTTATGCGCGAAAGATTTTGAATCCTCCTCTACATCGCGCCTGAAGGCGCTCCTACATTAAAATCCGCTGCCGGAATTTCTTGCGGCGCGAATTTCTTCGGCCAGTTGCAGCACCGACATGGCGTAATAAGTGCTGCGGTTGTAGCGCGTGATGACATAGAAATTATTGAAGCCCAGCCAATACTCCGGGCCGTCCTTGTTCTCCAGCACGAATAGCGCCGCCTGCCGGTCGCCAGGAATATCTGTCGTCTCCACCAGCGGCGTGACCCCCAGTCTTTTCAATTCCGCCAGCGTGAAAAGTGGCTTGATCCCTGCCGCCAGCGCTTCCTGATAGCCTTCACCGCTGACCTGCGCGCGCACCACCGCTGCCTGTCCTGCCTCCCAGCCGAACACCTTGAGATAGTTGGCAACGCTGCCGATCGCATCCGCCGGACTCTGCAATAATTCCTTCTTACCGTCGTCATCGAAATCGATGGCGTAACGCCGGTAGCTGCTGGGCATGAATTGCGGAATGCCGATCGCGCCTGCGTACGAACCTTTTAGATGCAATGCATCGACACCTTGCTCGCGCGTCAGCAACAAATATTGCTCCAGTTCGCCACGGAAAAATTCTGCGCGCCGGGGGTAATCGAACGCCAGTGTGACCAGCGCATCGAGCACGCGATGCTTGCCGGTCTGCGCGCCGTAGATAGTTTCCACCCCGATCACCGCCGCCACGATTTCCTCGGGAAGACCATACTCCTTGCGCGCCCGCTGCAGTGTCGCTGCATGGCTGTTCCAGAAAGCAACCCCGCCGGTAGTGCGGCGAGCATTGACAAACATGGGACGATATTCATGCCACGGCCGGGTTGTGCTCGGCTGGGAAATAGCGCGAATGATAGCCGGTTGAAATTGTGCGGTCTTGAATATACGTGCGAGTCCAGCCTGCTCGAATCCGTGCCGCTCGACCATCTCAGCAATGAACACATTTACTTCCGGACGCAGTGGCTCCGCTATCAGCGGCGCACTATTGCCAAGCGCAAGCAAACCACAAGCGGTCAGCAGCGCTGACCGGAAGTTCGTACCAATATTTCTCTGAAATAGATACATAATTATCCGGATAAAAAAGTCTGAATGCATTCTAACAAACTTCCGTGTGATCCACTCTCTGCAAGCAGCGATTGCATATACTATGATTGCATTGACCCCTCGTTTTGTTGAGCGCAGGGTTAATCACAAGGATGATCCGAAATTTTCATCCTTTCACAAGTGTTTCCCATCCACCCACACTGGAGGTTTACATTATGCCCAACTATCACGCCCTTCCTGCCCGGCGCCTGACGGGAGCTGTACATATTTCCCGCCCTGCTCCACCCAAATCCATCACCTTGGAATCAGCGGCTATCGATGTAATGACCGATCTGCGTCAGATTTATGCCGCTGTAATCGAGCCGCAGGTAACCATGGAAGCGGCCAACGCATTCATGATATTGCGCGGCGTGCGTTCATTGCTGGTGTTGAATCAGGATCGTGCCCTCGGTGGCATCATCACCGCATCCGATATTCTCGGCGAAAAGCCGTTGCGCTTCATACGCGAGCGGGGGGTGAAGCACAATGAAATCCTGGTCGCGGACATTATGACTCCGCTCGAGCAGATGGAAGCGATTCCAATTCAGGAGGTGCAACATGCCCAGGTTGGACATGTGATCACCAGTCTGCGTGAGAGCGGACGCCAGCACACCCTGGTGGTGGAAAATAATGCTGCCGGCAAGCCGGTGGTATGCGGTATTTTCTCGTTGACGCAAATTGAAAAGCAACTGGGTGCAGCCATTCCGTCCACCGAAGTTGCCAGGACTTTTGCCGAAATTGAAGCGGTGGTAATCGCGAATTAGGTGACCTGCCGCCGACGGCGCAGCAGCAGATACACCGCCGGAATCACGAACATCGACAGCAGCGGCGCAGTGATCATGCCGCCTATCATCGGCGCCGCAATCCGTTGCATCACCTCCGAACCGGTGCCCGAACCGAACATGATCGGCAGCAGCCCGCCGAGAATGACCGCGACCGTCATCGCCTTGGGCCGCACGCGCAGCACTGCACCTTCACGGATCGCGTCGAGCAGATCGGTGTCGCTGCTCTTGCCTTTGGCCAACCGCTTGTCCCAGGCGTGCTTGAGATAGAACAGCATGATCACGCCAAATTCCGCCGACACTCCCGCCAGTGCGATGAAACCCACCGCGCCCGCAATCGACAAATTGTGTCCCAGCAGATACAGCAGCCAGAAACCGCCGATCAATGCGAATGGCATTGCTGCCATGATCAGCAGGGATTCATCGAAACGTTTGAAGACGAGATACAGCGGTACCAGGATGATGAACAGCGTGAGCGGCACCACCAGCATCAGCTTGGCAGTGGCGCGTTCGAGGAATTCAAACTGCCCCGACCAGGAAATCGAGTAGCCCGGCGGGATCGTCACTTCCGCCGCCACCGCGCGCTGCATCTCCACCACCGCCGAGCGCAAATCGCGCCCGCGAATGTCCACGTACACCCAGCCCGACAAGCGCGAATTTTCCGACTTGAGCATGGTCGGGCCGTCAACGATCACCAGTTCTGCCACATCGGCCAGCACGATCTGCGCGCCGCGTTCGGTCACCACCGGCAGTTGCCTCAATTTTTCCAGCGAGTCGCGCAGCTCGCGTGGATAACGCAGATTGATCGGATACCGCTCCAGACCTTCGACGGTTTCGCCGATGTTTTCGCCGCCAATCGCGGAAGCCACCACCGATTGCACGTCGGCGATGTTCATGCCGAAGCGCGCCGCCGCATCCCGATTTATCCTCACGTCACTGAGTGACTTTCAGCCTTGTCTATTCGGTTATCGCTTAACATGTGCGCTCCGTTCCCAATGCGTCGAATCAACTGTGTTTGCTTGAAGTTTCATTGAT
>JAYUYT010000045.1:0-15165 GCA_043752345.1 Nitrosospira sp. | reverse complement strand
TACCTTTCATTGCTACACTGCGCATGACCATCTATCCGCTAAAAAGCGGATATTTTACCTCAATCTTGCGCCTCCCAAAAATATTCGCTGCATCATCGTTCAGGTCAGCGTGGCCTGCTTTCCCTGCTGCGCACAACACTCCACGTCTGCCCGTAAATTACGCCTTCGCAAATATCCATGCGCCGTTGCTGCAATCCACCTTGATTGTGTCTTTAGCGGCGAAGCGGCCTTCGAGTATCTCTTTTGCCAAAGGGTTTTCGATTTGTGCCTGGATCGCGCGCTTCAACGGGCGCGCACCGAAGATCGGATCGAAACCAGCCTGGGCGAGTTCCGTCAGCGCGGCTTCCGATACCTGCAGTTTCATTTCCAGCTTCGCCAGCCGCGCTTCCAGATATTGCAACTGTATCCGCGCTATCGACTGGATGTGTTTCTCGTCCAGCGCATGGAATACCACTACCTCATCAATGCGATTGATGAATTCAGGACGGAAATAAGATTTCACTTCGCCCATCACCGCCAGCTTGATCACCTGATAATCATCGCCAGCCATTTGCTGAATCATCTGTGAACCGAGGTTGGAAGTCATCACGATTACCGTATTCTTGAAATCGACAGTGCGCCCTTGGCCATCGGTCATGCGACCGTCATCCAGTGCCTGCAACAGCACGTTGAATACATCCGGGTGCGCCTTCTCCACCTCATCCAGCAGGATCACTGCGTAGGGTTTTCTGCGTACCGCTTCGGTCAGGCCGCCGCCTTCCTCATAACCCACATAGCCGGGCGGCGCACCGATCAGCCGCGCCACGGAATGCTTCTCCATGTACTCGCTCATATCGATGCGTATCAGGCGATCCTCGGAATCGAACAGGAAACTTGCCAGTGCCTTGCACAATTCGGTTTTGCCCACGCCCGTCGGCCCCAGGAACAGGAACGAGCCATAAGGGCGATTCGGGTCGGAGAGTCCCGCGCGTGAACGGCGGATCGCATCCGACACCAAGCGCACCGCCTCATCCTGCCCAACCACACGCTCGTGCAGCTTGTCTTCCATCTTCAACAACTTGTCGCGTTCGCCCTGCATCATTTTGGACACCGGAATGCCGGTGGCGCGGCTCACCACTTCGGCGATTTCCTCCGCGCCGACCTGGGTGCGCAGCAACTTCGGCCTGCCCGGTATACCGCCTTGCTGCGCCGTGCCAGCCTGGCGGAGCTGATCGCTGATTTGCGACTGTAATTGCGCCTCCAGTTGCGGCATGCGCCCATATTGCAGTTCTGAAACTTTCTGCCAATCGCCTTTGCGCGTGGCCGCCTCTATTTCCAACCTGACTTTCTCCATCTCCTCCTTGATATGCTGGGAACCCTGTACCTGGGATTTCTCGGTTTTCCAGATTTCTTCCAGATCGGCGTATTCACGCTCCAGTTTTTTGATCTCGTCTTCGATCAGCGCAAGACGTTTTTGCGAGGCCTCATCCTTCTCCTTCTTCATCGCCTCGCGCTCAATCTTGAGCTGGATCAAACGGCGGTCGAGCTTGTCCATCGCTTCCGGCTTGGAATCAATCTCCATGCGAATGCGCGCCGCCGCCTCGTCGATCAGGTCAATCGCCTTGTCCGGCAGGAAGCGGTCGGTAATATAGCGGTGCGACAGTTCGGCGGCAGCGACAATAGCCGGGTCGGTGATGTCTACACCGTGATGCACTTCGTACTTCTCCTGTAAGCCACGCAGAATCGCGATGGTCGCCTCCACGCTGGGTTCTTCCACCAGCACTTTCTGGAAACGCCGTTCCAGCGCAGCGTCCTTTTCGACGTATTTACGATATTCAGCCAGTGTGGTGGCACCCACGCAATGCAATTCGCCGCGAGCGAGAGCGGGCTTGAGCATATTGCCCGCATCCATTGCGCCTTCCGCCTTGCCTGCGCCAACCATGGTGTGCAATTCGTCGATAAATACGATGGTACTGCCTTCATCCTGCGCGAGTTCTTTCAGCACGGATTTCAGGCGCTCCTCGAACTCGCCACGGTATTTAGCCCCAGCCAGCAGCGCAGCCATGTCGAGCGATAGCACCCGTTTGTTTTTCAGGGATTCCGGCACTTCGCCATTGATGATCCGCTGCGCCAGACCCTCCACGATGGCGGTCTTGCCTACACCGGGTTCGCCGATCAGAACCGGATTGTTTTTGGTGCGCCGCTGCAATACCTGAATGGTGCGGCGGATTTCATCGTCACGCCCAATCACCGGATCAAGCTTGCCCATGCGCGCACGCTCAGTAAGATCGAGGGTATATTTTTTCAGGGATTCACGGCTGCTTTCAGCTTCGGCGCTGTCAACATTCTCGCCGCCGCGTACTGTGCTGATGGTCTGCTCCAGCGCTGCGCGATTGGCCCCATGCTGCTTCAGCAGCGTGCCGGTTTCGCCCTTGTCTTGCAGCGCTGCCAGCAGAAACAGTTCCGATGCGATGAACTGGTCACCACGCTTTTGTGCTTCCTTGTCAGCCAGATTGAGCAGATTGCCCAGTTCGCGTGAAGCGCTGATCTCCCCGCCAGTGCCCTCCACTTTTGGCAGGCGCTCCGTGCTTTTCTTCAGCGCATCACGCAGCGGGACAACATTGGCACCGGAGCGCTGCAGCAGCGAAGCCGTACCGCCATCTTCCTGCTGCAATAATGCGAGCAGCAGGTGTTGTGGCTCAATGTACGGATTGTCCTGGCCAACCGCTATACTCTGCGCATCGGCCAGTGCCTGCTGGAAGCGGGTAGTTAATTTATCGAAACGCATGGAACCCTCCACTATGTAGTTGCAGACTACATGGGGGGATAGTGGAAGATTTCAAGGGTGCGCTGCGTTCTGCGCGCGGGGACGACAATCCGGCTCAAGCAACCGTGGACGGCTGTCGCTGCAATCTGCTCATGATTTCTGCGGACGGCAGCGGCTTGTCAAAATAAAACCCCTGGAAGCGGCCGCACCCCTGCCGGGTCAGGAAATCAAGCTGCTCCTCGGTTTCGACGCCTTCGGCCAGCACTCCCATCTTCAGGCTGTGGGCCATGGCGATGATGGCACCGATGATGGCGGCATCGTTGGGATCGGTGGCAATGTCGCGCACAAACGATTGGTCGATCTTCAGCGTATTGATCGGATAACGCTTCAGATAACTCAAGCTGGAGTAACCGGTGCCAAAATCGTCAATTGAAATCTCCAGCCCCAGTGCGCTGAGCTGATGCAGGGTCTTGATCGTTTCCTCGATATTCTCCACCAGCATGCTCTCGGTAATCTCCAGCACCAGGCAGCGCGGCTCCACCCCCGTTTCAGCCAGAATGCGCGTAATGTCTGCCACCAGCGTTTTCTGCCGGAATTGCCGGGCAGAAATATTGACTGCCAGTTTCGGCACATCATAACCCTGGCTTTGCCAGGCCTTTATCTGCAAACATGCTTGCCGCAGCACCCATTCTCCGATCGGTATGATCATCCCGGTCTCTTCAGCCAGCGGAATGAACTTGGATGGGAGGATCAATCCATGCCTGGGATGCTGCCAGCGCAGCAGCACTTCCATGCTGGTCAGCCTGCCGCCGGGCATGTCGATCACCGGCTGGAAATGCAGCAGCAGTTCGTTGCGCTCCAGGGTGTGGCGCAGATCGATGCCTAACGAGTGCTTTTCTGTCGCCAGCTTGTTCATCTCTGACGAGAAGAACTGGTAGTTATGGCGCCCGCTCTCCTTGGCATGGTACATGGCAATATCGCTGTTCTTCAGCAAGGTATCCACGTCTTCCCCATCCGACGGAAACAGGGCGATGCCGATACTGCCGCCGATATGCAGTTCCTTGTCGCTGATCTGATAAGGCTGCATCAATGCGTCCAGTATCTTCTGCGCCACCGCTTCCGCATCCTGGGCGCCTGCAATGTTTGGCAGCAGCACGATGAACTCGTCCCCGCCCTGGCGCGCCACCGTGTCTTCGTTGCGCACAGTGGCGCTGAGTCTGACCGCCACTTCCTGCAGCAGTCCATCACCCACATCATGCCCCAGCGAATCGTTGATGACCTTGAAATGATCCAGGTCGATGAACAGCACTGCCGCCTGTTCCTGGCTGCGGCGGTTATGGGCCAGCGCCTGCGCAATACGGTCTTGCAGTAAGTTGCGATTAGGCAACCCAGTCAATCCATCGTGGGTCGCCATCTGCACAATGCGCTGCTCCGCCTGCATCTGCTCCAGCCACCTCCCCAGATCAGTTGCAATGGTGTCGATCAGATTCTGTTCCTCCGGCAGCAGGAATGGTCTGTCCTCGCGATAGAACACCTGCAGCTTGCAGCAGACCTTGCCATTGGCCATGACCTGCGCCTGTAGCCCGTGCGTCAGATCCTGGCGATACTTCCCGGAAGTGAAGCGCTTGTCATCGTGCTCGATCACAGCAACAGCCATTTTCGGGAATTGCATTGCCGCTTTCAGATGCGCAATAATATTCTGGCAGAGCTCATCCAGCGGCAACGCCAGCTCCATGTCGTGCCGAATCGCGTACAGGCAGGCGCTTTCCTTCAAGCGCTCCTGCAGCGCCTGTTCCTTGTGCTTACGTGCAGTGATGTCAATCCTGACCGAGAGGTAGCGGGTGATCTTCCCGTTACTGTCCTTGAGCGGCACGATGGCCGAGTCCACCCAGTAGAGTTGACCGCTCTTGCTGCGGTTGCAGATTTCTGCATGCCATACCTTGCCGCGCGCGATGGTCTCCCACATCTTGACGAAGAAAGCTTTGGGGTGCGCGCCGGAGTTGAGGATGCGATGATCCTGGCCGAGCAACTCCTGCTCGCTGTAGCCGCTGATTTCGCAGAATTTTAGGTTGGCTTGCAGGATGCGGCCGCTGCGGTCGGCGACGGAAATCAGCGCCAGCTTGCCGATTGACTCGATGTAGGCGGTCAGCTCGCTGGAAGTGTGCTCGGCGCTTTCTTTGGCAAGCAGCAGCGCAGCGTTAATCTCCCGTGCTGCCTGCTCCGACTTGACCAGTTTGCGCACCAGCGGCAACACCAGCCAGTACAATAACAGCATCCCGGCAGTTACCAGCGCGGCGAGATACAGAGCGATGGTTTTTATCTGCTCGGTTATCGGGCTGTACAACTCTTCCTTGTCCAGCTTCAACACCATGCCGAAGCCGTATATACTCAGCGGCGCATGCGCTGCAACCACATCAATCTGGCGGTAATCCTTCGCGCTTATAACACCGCTTTCCCCCTCCAGCGCATAACTCATCGGCAGCTTCTCGCCCCCGACCACAAGCGACAACTGCTTGAATTGCACCCCGTCAATCCGGCTCAGAATGCATGCCATCTCCTGCCCGTTTGCTACCAGCAGCTCGCACAGCATGAATTCGCCGGTTTTGCCGATCGCCCTTATTTCACCGAAGCTGCGGGTCAGTAGTGGCAGGTATCTTTCCACCGTAACGCTACCGATGCGACGCCCGTCCTGATCCAGCACGTCCTGGCTGTCACGCAGGATGAACTGCTCATCCCACAGCAGGAACGTGTCGCGGCGAACATGCAGCGGCAGCAATTTTGTCTGGTTCGGGGAAAAACGGCCCGCTTGCGCCAATTCCTTGCCCTGAACATCGTGAACGGCTGCCGCCGTGAAGCCGGCCAACAGCAATGAGTCAACGTTACGCTGCAGGTCGCGCATGGCGCTGGCGCTGCCGGGCTGCGCATTAAGTTGTTGCAAAGCCTGGACCAGGAAAGGGCGGGTGATCACCGCGCGGGTGCCCGACAGGCCTTCATCGATCTGGCTTTCAAGCAGACGCGCCTTGCCCTGCAACGCCACCTCGAGGCCTCTGCCGAGCGTGGATTCGATCTGTCGCTGCATCACGCCATAGACTGCGATGCCCGCTGCCAGGGTCAATCCCGCCAGCAGCAGTCCACCGGCAAAGCTGATCTTGTGGTCTTCCCGTGTCAGAAACAAACAGCTCTCCCTGATTCTTCATGCTTGCTCCCGCTAATCTATCAGGCAGGTGCAAGGCCCCACTATCCTGCGGGCCTGGATGGATGTTATGCGGCCCTATTCGAGCGGCAGCGGCATTGCGGGAAAAGTATCCTCCATCGCATGACGTATATTATCGGCATCGTACCAACAAACTTTAGCCGCCGGCTCATCCTTGACGATCTTGTGTGTGCCGTCGCAAAACGGCTGATTCCTGGAAAGGCCGCAGCCGCAGATATATTTTGTTTCCGCGCCCACTGTGACCGGATATGGACCGCCACGATCCCGTTTTACGATTCTTGCCATGATGCTTTACTCCTGTGTGGTTGGGTAACTTGAAATGGACTTACGGGGTAATATCCGTTCGCTGCTGCGCTTCCGGATAAGGATAGATGATGTTGAGCGCCACGCTTTTGCCGGCGGTCTCGACGATGCGCACATGTTCACGCCGCAACTCGCGTGCATGCTGCAAACCGCAGGAGTGCGCGATCATGTCGATTTCCTTGTTCATGTTTCTGGCGTAATTGGCGACGCGCAGATATTTTTCCTCCACCACCAGACCACGCTGCAGACGTTTGTTATGGGTGGTGATGCCGGTCGGACAGGTATTGGTGTGGCAGCGCATGGCCTGGATGCAGCCCAGCGAGAACATGAAACCGCGCGCGGTATTGATCAGATCCGCTCCCGCACACAACGCCCATGCCGCTTTCGCCGAGGTTACCAGCTTGCCCGCCGCGATCACGCGGATGCGCTGTTTCAAATCTGCCTGCAGCAACGCATCCACCACCCGCGGCAGCGCTTCGGCGATGGGCAGGCCCATATGGTCGAACAGGGCCTGGGGCGCAGCGCCGCTTCCGCCTTCGCCGCCGTCGATGGCAAGAAAATCCGGCGCGTATTCGCGGCCGCGGCGGTTTACCGCATCGCACAATTCATTGATGAAATGCCAGCCACCGATGGCGGTCTTGACCCCCACCGGACGTCCGGTAAGATCGCGAATATAAGCAATTTTATCGAGCAGTTCATCGATATTGCCGATGTCGTGGTGACGGTTGGGGCTGATGGCATCCTGATGCGCGCGAATGCCGCGAATGGCAGCAATCTCAGCGGTCACCTTGACAGCGGGCAGCATGCCACCCTTGCCCGGTTTTGCACCCTGTGAAAGTTTTATTTCAAATGCTTTGACCACCTTGGCGAGTTCCCGCGCGCGCTCAGGCGAGAAATTGCCATCGTGATCACGAATGCCATACTTGGCGGTACCGATCTGCATGATGATGTCGCAGTCGCCTTCCAGATGAAAGGACGAAAGCCCACCTTCTCCGGTATCCAGCCAGCACCCGGCCTGCGCCGCCCCACGCGCCAGTGCACGCACTGCCGGAACCGAAAGGGCACCATAGCTCATGCCGCTGATGTTGACCACGGATTTGGCATCGAATGGCTGCTGGCAATAGCCTTCGCCGATCATGAGCGACGGCGTCGGCAGCCGGTCATCTTCCAGTACCGGGAAAGGGGCATTAACGAAAATGATCGAGCCGGGTTCGCGCAGATCGTTGGTGGAACCGAAACCGACGACACCCACTTCATTCTTTGCGTTTTTGTACACCCATGTGCGGGTGGCGCGATTGAACGGCATCTCGTCGCGATCGCCGGCAAAAAAATACTGCCGGAAATATTCCCCCTGTCTCTCCAGAAGATAACGCAGATGCCCGATGAGCGGGTAGTTGCGCAGGATCGAATGCTTAGTCTGAGTCAGATCACTAATCAGCCAGAATACGATGAAACCGGTCAGGATAAAACCGAACAGGGTGCCGAAGCCAAAGGACACTATACTCATTACGTCAGGCATGCCGCCTCCATTATCGTATTCGGTTAAAATAGCTGGTCGCGGTGCACATGGTAAGCGAATTTCATGGAGATTTCATGGATTTAGCAGCAGAAATCAACCACAACGTCAGCCGTGCGCTGGCCGAAGATGTGGGCACAGGCGATCTTACTGCGCGTTTGCTTCCTGCCGGGCAGAGCGCCAGCGCCGGCGTCATCAGCCGGGAAAACGCAACTCTGTGTGGTGTCCGGTGGTTTGAAGCCTGTTTCCGGCAGCTTGCGCCGCAAACCCAAATATCCTGGTTCGCCCAGGACGGTGATGCAATCGCTGCCGGGCAAAGCTTGTGTGAAGTGGTGGGCAATGCGCGCATGCTGCTTACCGCAGAACGCTCCGCGTTGAATTTTCTGCAGACATTGTCAGCTGTCGCCACGCACACTCGGCGTTACGTGGAGGCAGTAGCCGGGACCAGGGCAGTGATCGTGGATACCCGCAAAACTCTGCCGGGTCTGCGGCTGGCGCAGAAATATGCGGTCAAATGCGGCGGTGGCGTCAACCATCGCCTGGGTCTGTACGACGGCATCCTCATCAAGGAAAACCACATCATCGCGGCGGGTGGTATCGCGCAAGTATTGCAAGCAGCCAGAGGAATCGCTCCGCCGGGGGTATTCATCCAGATTGAGGTGGAAACGCTGGAGCAGTTGCGTCAAGTGCTTACTGCCGGCGCAGAGATGGTTCTGCTGGATAACTTTGAACTTCCCCAGTTGCGCAGCGCAGTCGCTTTGACCACAGAACTGGCCAGCGGGCGCATCATGCTGGAAGCATCGGGAGGGATCACGCTGCAGAATGTGCGTGCGATTGCGCAAACCGGGGTAGACCGGATTTCTGTCGGCAGCCTTACCAAAGATGTAAAGGCAGTCGATCTATCGATGCGCTTCCTTACGTGACCCTGTCCGCTTATCTCCCGACCTGGCCGCTGTCGATTAACCCAGCCCTATGGCTCGCGCTTGCGCTGGTAATTGCCGTGCTGGTGGGCGAAGGATTGATGCGTTATCTGCGGCTGCCGCGCATCGTCGGCTATGTCGGCATCGGGCTGCTGCTGGGCTCTGCCGGCCTGAACCTGATCCCGGAACTGCCCGCCGCAGAATGGCGACTGCTGGTCGATCTGGCGCTCGGCATCCTGTTGTTTGAGTTAGGCAGCAAAGTGAATCTGCACTGGCTCAAGGCCAATCCGTGGATTGCCTGTACCAGTCTGCTGGAAGCTAGCGCAACTTTTTTTACGGTGTTTGGACTGCTGCTGTGGTTTGATGTCGCGCACGTCACCGCTGCAGTGGTAGCAGCCATCGCCATTGCAACTTCGCCTGCCATCGTAGTGCGCACGGTGACGGAATCCCGCGCCCGCGGACAAGTCACTGAGCGCTTGCTGCTGATGACTGCACTCAACTGTATCTATGCCATCATCTGCCACAAACTGGCGGTCGCATTCATGCACGGTGAAGCCGGCACCAGCTTGATTCACACGGTACTGCAACCACTCTACCTCATTGGCGGATCGGCGCTGCTGGGCTGGTTATTTGGCAGCGCTTTCAATTCCATCCACCGTCACTTGGGGCGGCACGAAGAAACTTTCTCTTTCCTTTTATTCGGCATGATCGCCATCGCCACCATCGTGGCTTCGACACTCAAACTCAGTCCGATGCTGATACTGCTGGCGGCTGGTCTGATCGTTCGCTATCGGCGCCAGCGCCCGCGCACCTTCCTGCCGCATTTTGGTTCTGCCGGTGCAGTTCTGGTGGTGTTGATGTTTACTGCCAATGGCTTGGCGGCTAATCTCGACGGGCTGCGCGACAGCATGCTGCTGGTGCTGCTGCTGATCCTGGTCCGCACCCTCGCCAAACTGGCGTCGGTGCTGGTGCTGGCAAGGTTTAGTGGTATCAATCTGCAGCAGGCGCTGGCACTGGGGATTGCACTTGTACCCATGTCCAGCCTCACGCTGCTGTTGACGCTGGATACGGCAGCGGCTTTTCCTGCTTTTGCTTCGGGGCTGGGACTGGTGTTAATGAGTAGCATCGTGATCCTTGAGCTTGCCGGACCCATCCTGGTGCAAATGGCCCTGCGCGGAGCCGGAGAGACTCTGGAGGAAGAAACATGAGCTTGATGCCATTTGCTGCGTCCCGCCCATTAAGCATCGGGGTCGAGCTCGAGTTGCAGTTGCTCGATTGCAATGATTACGACCTAATCTCCTCAGCACCCGACATGCTGCGCCGGATTGCAAGACAGACACACCACGGGGAAATAAAACCAGAAATGACCCGCAGCATGATCGAAATCAATACCTCGGTGCAGCACGAATATGCCGCACTGGTCGAGGAGTTGCGCTCCCTGCGCAACACTGTGGCCGATGCCGGCCGCTTTCTTAATATTGCAGTGGCCGGCGGCGGCACCCATCCGTTCCAGCACTGGAGCGAGCAGAAGATTTTTGACGCGCCACGTTTTCATTACCTGTCCGACCTGTACGGCTATCTGGCGAAACAGTTCACCATATTCGGCCAGCATGTCCACATCGGCTGCCCCGGTCCAGATGAAGCGCTGCATCTGTTGCACATGCTGTCGCGCTATGTCCCGCATTTCATCGCGCTTTCTGCTTCGTCTCCGTTTGTGCAGGGACATGATACGGGGTTCGCCTCGGCCCGCCTTAATTCCGTTTTCTCCTTCCCACTCAGCGGGCGTGCGCCGTTCGTTCTGCACTGGGAGGATTTCGAGCGGTTTTTCAGCAAAATGACCGGCACCGGTGTAGTCGAATCAATGAAAGATTTTTATTGGGATATCCGGCCAAAACCCGAATTTGGCACCATCGAGGTACGGGTATGCGACACCCCGCTTACTGTCGAAATTGCGGCCGCCATCGCCTGCTACATCCAGGCAATGGCGCGTTATATCATGGTGGAACGACCCGGCGAGCCGCAGGAGGATGATTATCTGGTCTATACCTTCAATCGTTTCCAGGCCTGCCGCTTTGGCCTTGAAGGGGTTTTTATCGACCCCCGCACCCACGAACAGCGCAGTTTGCGGGAGGACATTGCAGACATGTTGCTGCGTATTGCCGATCACGCCGCCGAGTTGCAGGCGGGGGAAGCAATGGACCAGATCCGCCAGATACTTGCTACCGGCAACGGCGCAAGCTGGCTGCGCCAGACTTACGCACACGAACATAATCTCAGTGATGTGATGCAACAACAGGCTAAATTGTGGATGAACGACTAATGACTCCCGCGCCAAGCAAGATGACCCGCCCGTTACGCATCGGCCTATCACCGCGGATTCTGCATCATCCCCCGGTAGAACTGGGCTTCCGCAACAAGACCCTGCAATATCTTGAACAGACTATCGCCCACTGGATCATGCGTCACCATGCGCTGGCATTCATGCTGCCCTCCCTGGAAACCGATGGCATAGAGCGTTCCAGCGTATGCGTAAGCGACTATGTAGCAGAAATAGATGGCCTGGTGCTGCAAGGCGGTGCCGACGTCAGTCCTATTTCTTACGGTGAAACGCCGTCACGCCCCGAATGGTCTGGCGACCGGGTGCGTGATCTGTATGAAATTGATCTGTTCCGGGAATGCGTGGTGCAAGGCAAACCCGTGCTGGGTCTTTGCCGCGGGTTGCAGTTGATCAACGTGGCGCTGGGTGGAAGCCTGCATCAGGATATTGCTACCGACCATCCCGATGCCATCCCGCATGTAGACCCGGCACTCTATGACCGCCATCGCCACGCCATTCATATTGAAATGGGCTCCAGGCTGGCACAGCTATACGGGGGGAAGCTGGAGCACCTGGTATCCAGCATCCATCATCAGGCAATCAAACAGTTGGGGAAAGATTTGGTGGTTGAGGCGGTCTCCGCAGATGATGGCATCATCGAGGCCATCCGCATGCGCGGGGGATGCTATGTGACCGGTTTTCAATGGCATCCGGAATTCCATGCCGACACCACCGGACTGCTCGATTCCAGCCCGATACTGGAAGATTTTCTGGCAGCTGCCAGAAAACAGTGCGTATAAATCAGACCTGCTCGGCAATAAAAGCCTTGACCGCATCGGCATCGGCATCCATCACTACATATCGCTGCGGCAGATTCTCCAGGTTCTCATAGCCGGGTGGACGTTCCGGCTCCTGCCCGATGGCTTCGATGATGCTCTCGGAAAATTTGACCGGCAGCGCAGTTTCCAGACAAATCAGCGGCACGCCTGCTTCGCGCTGCTCCAGTCCCACTTTTATGCCATCGGCGGTATGCGTGTCCACCAGCACCCCGTATTGCTGATGCAGTTTGCGGATGGTGGCGATACGCGCCGCATGATTGCTGGTCCCTGATAAGATACCGAAATCTTTCACTCTCTCCCATAACGACGTATCGGCAAGATTGAAAGCAGCACCCCTGTCCACCGCTCGCCACAATTCCTTGATCTTGCCCGCATCGCGCCCGCTCAGGTCAAACATGAAACGCTCGAAATTCGACGCCTTGGAGATATCCATCGAAGGACTGCTGGTATGCTGTGTTTCAGCTGTAGTGCGCGGCCGGTAGCAACCGCTGTGAAAGAATTCATCCAGCACATCGTTCTCATTGGTGGCAAGTATCAGCCGCCTGATCGGCAATCCCATCATGCGCGCCACATGCCCAGCGCAGATATTGCCGAAATTCCCTGATGGCACCGCAAACGATACCTGCTCGCTATTTGAACGGGTGGCGGCGAAATAGCCCTTGAAGTAATAAACGATCTGCGCTGCGACGCGCGCCCAGTTGATCGAGTTGACGGTGCCAATGTGGTATTTTTGTTTGAAGGCGTGGTCGTTGCTGACCGCTTTGACAATGTCCTGGCAGTCGTCAAACACGCCGCGAATGGCAATGTTGAGTATGTTCGGGTCCTGCAGGGAAAACATTTGCGCGGTCTGGAACAGACTCATTTTTCCATGCGGCGACAGCATGAATACCCGGATGCCGTGTTTGCCGCGCATGGCATATTCCGCGCTGGAACCGGTATCGCCGGAAGTTGCACCGAGAATATTCAGCTCTTCCCCGGTTTGCGCCAGCGCGTATTCAAACAGGTTGCCGAGCAATTGCATGGCAATGTCCTTGAATGCCAGCGTCGGTCCGTTGGACAGACTCAGAATGTGCAGCCCCGGCTCCAGGGTCTTGAGCGGGGTGATCTCCTTGCTGTGGAATATCCCGGTGGTATAAGTACGTTTGATGATAGCACGCAGATCAGCGGCGGGAATGTCGTCGGCAAAACGTGCCAGGATTTCAAATGCGAGTTGTGGATAGCTCAGCCCACGCCATTTCTCCAGTTCAGCGAGGCCGATCCGCGGGTAGGTCTCAGGCATTGCCAGCCCGCCATCAGAAGCCAGGCCGCTCAGAAGAATTTCGGAAAAGGTTTTTGGCGGCATGCCGCCGCGGGTGGAGATGTAACGCATGTTTTTCGCCGCAAATTTTCTTTTTAATACCCTATGCGGGTTTACGTAGAATACGAATGAATTTTAACGAGCTGGCGGATTGCCGTAAACTACCCGGCAAGGGAATAGGTTATCTTGCTCCAGCATCTGAATCCCTTCGTGCCCTCCCAGATTCAATCATCTTCTGTGGAATTTATTTACTGTTCAATTCTTCCAGCCGGATGCGCGTCACCTTGCCCGTCATCACTGGCAGTTTTTCTATTTTAGCAATGGCCGCATTGATGTTCTTTTCCATCGTCAGATGGGTGAGCATGATGATGTTTACCTGATCTTCACCCTCACTGGGTTCTTTCTGCACCATTGCATCAATCGAGATGCCCAAGTCGGCAAGGATGCGGGTGATATCGGCCAGCACACCTGGTTTATCCAGCGTTCGCAGTCGCAGATAATAGGAAGTCTCCACTTCTTCCATCGACAGGATGGGGGTGCTCGACAGCAAATCCGGCTGGAAAGCAAGATGGGGAACACGGTGCTTCGGATCAGCGGTGTGCATGCGGGTCACATCCACCAGATCCGCGACCACCGAACTGGCGGTGGGTTCGGCACCTGCTCCCGCACCATAATACAGCGTGGCACCCACTGCGTCGCCCTTCACCACAATCGCGTTCATTACACCCTCGACGTTGGCGATCAATCGCCGCGTAGGGATCAGCGTAGGATGCACACGCAGTTCAATGCCCTTGGGGGTGCGCTTGGTAATCCCCAACAGTTTGATGCGGTAGCCCAGCTCCTCCGCATAGCGAATATCCTCGCGGGTCAGTTTGGCGATGCCTTCGGTATAGACTTTGTCGAACTGCATGGGAATGCCGAAAGCGATGGCCGCCATGATGGTAAGCTTGTGCGCAGCATCGATACCTTCGATGTCAAAAGTGGGATCAGCCTCTGCATAACCCAGCTTCTGTGCCTGTTTCAGTACCGTGTCAAAGGTCAGTCCCTTGTCGCGCATTTCCGACAAAATGAAATTGCTGGTGCCGTTGATAATGCCGGCAATCCACTCGATGCGGTTGGCGGTCAACCCTTCGCGCAACGCCTTGATAATCGGAATGCCGCCCGCCACCGCCGCCTCGAATGCAACCATCACCCCTTTCTTCTGCGCAGCGGCAAATATTTCGGTGCCGTGCGAAGCCAGCAATGCCTTGTTGGCAGTAACCACATGCTTGCCGTTTTCAATGGCCTTGAGGATCAATTCCTTGGCGACGGTATAACCGCCGATCAGTTCGACCACGATGTCTATATCAGGATTGGTGACGATTTCGTTCGCATCGGCAGTGACTATGACACCCTCACCCACGATTTTACGTGCCTTCTCCACTTCGCGATCAGCCACCATCGTAATGACGATACCGCGTCCGGCGCGGCGGGTGATCTCTTCCTGGTTGCGCTTGAGCACCGCAAACGTGCCGCCGCCGACAGTGCCAATACCTAACAGACCTACGTTGATGGGTTTCATATTTTCAGCACAAAAAAAGAATCAGTTAGACATTAGGTTCCGTGCCGCTTGCGATAATGTTCGAGAAAACGGGCAATGCGTCCCATAGCTTCGGTAAGGTCATCGCTGTTCGGCAGGAACACTACCCGTAAGTGGTCTGGATGCGGCCAGTTGAAACCACTGCCCTGCACCAGCAAAACCTTCTCTTCCACCAGCAAATCCAGCACAAACTTCTGATCATCGTCGATCGGATACATTTTTGGATCAAGCCGTGGGAACAGATACATCGCCGCCTGCGGTTTAAAGCAGGTCACGCCGGGAATATCGGTAAGCAGCTTCCAGGCAAGATCGCGCTGGCGCATCAGTCGTCCAGTCGGCAATACCAAATCGTTGATGCTCTGGTAACCGCCAAGTGCGGTCTGGATACCGAATTGCGCGGGTACGTTGGCGCACAGGCGCATTGAAGCCAGCAT
>JAYUYT010000044.1:0-15379 GCA_043752345.1 Nitrosospira sp. | reverse complement strand
CTCGCTCTGAGCGCGCTCAAGGCTGGGGCGCAGGATTATCTACTGAAAGAAAAGATAATGAGTGGCGTCTTGCCACGCATCATTCGTTATGCCATTGAACGCAAACACTCACAGCAGGCGTTACGCAAAAGCGAGTCGCAATTCCGCGACCTGTTTGACAACACGAATGACCTCATCCAGAGCGTCGCCATCGATGGGCGTATCCTTTTTGTGAATCGCGCCTGGCGCAAAACACTCGGTTACTCCGTGGAAGACATGGCCACACTGAACATCTTTGATATTATTCATGTAGACCGCCACGAGCACTACGACGCGCTGTCGCAGCGGTCCCTAGTCGGCGCGGCCGTGGGGGCAGTGGAATGCGCCTTCCAGACGAAGGACGGACGCATTGTTGCAGTGGAAGGCAGTGTGACGGAGCACTTTGAAAACGGTAAGGCTGTGGCTTCTCGCGGCATTTTCCGTGATGTGACGAAACGCAACCAGATGATGGCAAAATTGCAGGCATTGACGATGCATTTGCAAAACATAAGAGAAGATGAAAGAACCAGTATTTCCCGGGAAATCCATGACGAATTGGGAAGCATGCTGACAGTAATGAAAATGGATCTGGATTGGCTTGCAAAAAAAGTTGCCACCAATCCAATGCACGAAAGAATCCAGTTATTGCACCAATTAACCGGGGAAGCCCTGGATGTAGTACGCAGGATCTCGCAGAATATGCGGCCCAGTGTCCTCGACAATCTCAGGCTCAGTGGTGCTATCGAGTGGCTGGCGCATGAATTCGAGCAGCGTCTGGGTATAAACTGTCGGCTGGTTATGAGCCCAACACACCTTCCCCGTTTATGCGAAAAACATAATACGAATATTTTCAGGATTATCCAGGAGGCGCTCACCAATATTGCGCAGCACGCCCAAGCAACAGCTGTGGACATCAAGATCACTGAAACCGATGGCAATGTCGTGATCGAAATCAAGGATAACGGTATTGGCATCACCCAACAACAGTTGTTGAATCCAGAATCTTACGGAATTACCGGGATGTATGAGCGCACCCGACAACTGCATGGTGAGCTGAGAATCGCTGGAACTTCCTCCCAGGGTAGCACTGTACAGCTGCGGATCCCTGTGCTTGCGCCGCCGCTACAGATGGAAAACATGCCATGATAATCAAACTCCTGTTAGCCGATGACCATGCACTTTTGCGGAATGGGTTGAAACGGCTTTTTAGTGAAACAGCGGATATCGTGGTCGCTAGCGAAGCGACGGATGGACTTGATGCCTTGAAAAAAATGCGCCAAGGCGGATGGGATGTGGCATTGCTCGACGTCAATATGCCGGGGATGAATGGGCTGGAAGTGCTGCGACGCATCATGGCCGATGATGCGGGATATCGGGTGCTGATGTTGAGTATGTATCCTGAGGATGAGTATGCCATCAGGGCAATGCGCGCAGGTGCATCTGCCTATCTCACCAAAGACTGTCCAACAGAGCTGCTCATGGCCGTAATCCGGCGTCTGGCAAACGGCGGCAAATACGTGAGCCCAGCGCTGGCTGAGAAACTGCTGTTCAATCCCGACTCCTCTGCGGGAGCGCCGCTGCATTCCACTCTTTCTGATCGGGAGCTCCATGTTCTCAGGCTTATCGTTGCCGGAGTATCCTTGACTTCAATCGCGCAGAAGCTGTCGCTCAGCGTAAAAACCGTAAGTACTTACCGTACCCGTCTCTTGGAAAAGATGCATATGCAGAACAACGCCCAGTTGATCCGCTATGCCGCCGAGCATCAATTGACGGAATAGCTGTCCGCCAGCCCCACCAACTCCGAGCTTCACGGCTTTATTTCTGTATCATTACAGCAGCGGGATCGCTTGTATGAATGAATTCGTGTTTGCCAGAGTGCTGTAGATTCTGGATATGGTGCCGCGAATCAAGTGCGTGGCAGGCAGTCATGATTGAATGTCATCCAGGGATTGAAGATGAGTTACGCCACGTTAAAAATGATTCATGTTGCCAGCGTGATCCTCAGCTACCTGCTGTTTACGCTGCGTGGCGTATGGATGATGCAAGACTCCAGCGCACTGCAACAGCGCTGGGTGAAGATCGTACCGCACGTAATCGATACCGTACTGCTGACCAGTGCCATTGCGCTGGCCATGACGATCCAGCAGGATCCGCTAAGCAATTCGTGGCTCGGCGCCAAAGTCGCCGGACTGCTGCTCTATATTGGTCTCGGCATGGTGGCGCTGAAACGCGGCAAAACCCGTAAAGTCAAAATTACTGCATTGGTTGCGGCCCATGCCATATTCTTTTATATCGTGCTGGTCGCGCTGACTAAGAATCCCATACTGGTTTAATCAAGATTCAGATGGCGGGTATCCGCAACCACCTTGCGTAGCGGCAATACCTCCGCCAGACGCGTCATGACCCGCTCGGCAGTCAGGCGATACGTCGTCAGCTTGCCACCATAGATTGTCAGCAGGCGTGGATGATCCTGCCGGTCAGGATGCAAAATCGTTTCTCGCGAACGTGCGTTGACGGATAGCGCACTGCCCTCGGCTCCATTCCCACTTGCAGGCAACACCCGTAAACCTGCCATCGCTGCGAGTATGGGTTGCTCGCTACAATGCTGCGGAAAATAATGCGCCAGTGTCCGCAGCAAATAAGCCTGTTCTTGCGGTAATGGCCTGACAGCGACCGGGTCGCCGTGATAGGCTGACTCGGTGGTGCCTACCAGTGTGTTGCCCTGCCACGGCATCACGAACACCGCGCGCTTATCTTCCGCTTCCACATAATAGATTCCCTGCGTGAGCGCACCCGGCACAACGATATGCGTGCCTTGCACCAGATCAATCCCGAGTTGCGCAGGAGCCGGAGTGATTCGGCCCAACACTTGCTGTACCCATGGCCCGGCCGCATTCACCAGCACTGTCGCCGTACACGTCTCGATTTGTCCGTTGTGCCGGTATTCGACGATGCTGCCGTGTTCGCCGTTCTGACCCAGGCGGGCGCCGGTGAAGATGGCAGGCATTTTCAGTTGTGCGCCCAGCTGCTGCGCCGAACGCATCACCGCATGGGTCAGCGCCGCGTCATCTGTCTGCGCATCACTGTATTGAAACACCGCTTGCAGATGAGTGGTGTCCAACCCGTCCAGGTTTTGCCACAAACCTGGCGACACCCGGCGAAAACGTACTGCCGGCTGCAGGCCACCCAGCAGTGCATAAAGGCTCAGCCCCGCGTGCAACAACCACGGGCGGCGGGTGGTATCACGATATACCGGAATGTAGAAAGATTTGAGCTTGACCAGTTGCGGCGCCAATTCGAGCAGCAATGCGCGTTCATGCAGGCATTCACGCACCAGTGAGAACTGCCCGCTTTCCAGATAGCGCAGCCCGCCGTGTATGAGTTTGCTGGAACGACTGGAGGTGCCGCTCGCAATCCCGCTCTGCTCCAGCACCATCACCGACAAGCCCCGTGCCGCTGCTGCTTGCGCAATACCCGCGCCGTGGATGCCGCTACCGATGATGACCAGGTCGTAGGATTCTGCCATCTGTTTTTGCCATCTCTGGTAAAGGCTAGGGTGAAAAGCTTACCCGCATCCCTCTGGCAGAACAAATTATCGTGGCAGATCATACCGTGGCGCCCTATTTTGCCTTGAGCGAGCCCCGGCAAAAATGCTATACTCCCGCGCTGATCTGGCGCAGCAGGCTCAATTACAAGTCTGCAGTCAGGTCAAATTCGCATGCTCGCCAATCCAGGGGTGCTCTCTCCATAAAGGAAATGAGAGTGACTATGGCGAGCAGAGGCTCAACCCTATAGGAGAAGTTCATGTCAGTAACCATGCGGCAAATGCTGGAAGCGGGTGTTCATTTCGGACACATGACCCGTTTCTGGAACCCCAAGATGGCACCTTATATTTTCGGCCATCGCAACAAGATACACATCATCAATCTGGAAAAAACCCTGGCAATGTACCAGGATGCAATAAAGTACGCGCGCCAATTATCTGCCAACAAAGGCAATATCCTGTTTGTCGGCACCAAGCGCCAGGCGCGCGATATCGTACGCGAAGAAGCATTACGCTGCGGCTCTCCCTACGTGGACCAACGCTGGCTGGGCGGGATGCTGACCAATTTCAAGACGATGAAACTGTCCGTCAAACGTCTGCACGACATGGAAGCAATGACACAGGATGGCACCCTCGACAAGCTTACCAAGAAAGAAGCGCTGGATATTCAGCGCGAGCTGGAAAAACTGAATCGCAGCCTGGGCGGCATCAAGGATATGAAAGGCATACCCGATGCCATGTTCGTGATTGACGTGGGTTATCACAAAGGCGCACTCACCGAAGCCAAGAAGCTCGGCATCCCGGTAGTGGGTGTGGTGGATACCAATCACGATCCCCGCGGGGTGGGTTATGTAATTCCCGGTAACGATGATTCCAGTCAGGCGATACGCTTGTACGCGCGCGGCATGGCCGATGCGGTGCTGGAAGGACGCAGTCAGATTGTTCACGAAATCATTAAGAATGAATTTGTGGAAGTGGATGAAGCAATGACGGCAGAACGGTTTGCCGGGTAGGCTGCAAACAAAAAGGGGGCCGTCGGCCCCCTTTTTTAACCGCCCAGCAGCACCCGCCTCAGGCATGGTTCTCACCGGCAGTCTGAACGGTCCTGACGAATCTTTTGACTAATTTTGTTGGAGTGAATATGGCGGATATTACCGCGAGCATGGTGAAGGAGTTACGCGACCTGACCGGACTCGGCATGATGGAATGCAAAAAAGCGTTGACTGAAACCGCTGGCGACATGAAGGCGGCGGAAGACCTGCTGCGCATCAAAAGTGGCGCCAAGGCAAGCAAAGCCGCTGGTCGCATTGCGGCGGAAGGTATGGTAGGAGCGTATATCGCGGCCGATGGCCGGAGCGGGGCGCTGGTGGAAGTCAACTGCGAAACCGACTTTGTTGCCAGGAATGAAGATTTCATCAATTTCGCCCGCAACCTGGCACAGCTGGTGACGACGCAGAATCTGACCGATACCGATACGTTGGCAGCCGCCACCTTGGCGAATGGCGAAAATGTAGAAGAGTTCCGCAAGGCACTGGTAATGAAGCTGGGTGAAAATATCAGCGTGCGCCGTTGCGTACGCTATGCGACGCAGGGGCGGCTGGCTTTTTATCTGCATGGTAGCAGAATTGGCGTGATGATTGATTACACCGGCGGCGACGAAACGCTGGGAAAAGATGTGGCGATGCATATTGCCGCCAGCAAACCGCTTTGTGTTTCCAGAGAACAGGTGGCGCCCGAGCTGCTGGCGCGTGAGCGCCTGATTTACACTGCGCAAGCGGCGGAAAGCGGCAAGCCTGCCGACATCGTGGCGAAAATGGTGGATGGCCGTGTCGCCAAATACCTCGCTGAAGTAACACTGCTCGGCCAACCTTTCGTCAAAGATCCGGAGCAGACGGTGGAAAAACTGCTCACAGCAAAATCTGCCAAAGTTAACGGCTTCACCATGTTTGTCGTGGGCGAGGGAATGGAAAAGAAATCCTGTGATTTCGCTGCCGAGGTAATGGCCCAGGTCAACCAGGCAAAATAAGACACTACACTGCAACCGGACTAACCGTACCCATGACTACCGCCTATAAACGCATCTTGCTGAAACTCTCGGGTGAAGCTCTGATGGGCGACGACAGCTACGGTATCAATCGTACTGTGATAGAGCGTATTGTTGCCGAAATCGCCGAAGTAACCCGGCTCGGTGTCGAAGTGGCCGTGGTAATCGGCGGCGGCAACATTTTCCGTGGCTTGACTTCGGCCGAAAGCGGTATGGATCGCGCTACCGCCGACTACATGGGGATGCTGGCTACTGTCATGAATGCGCTGGCGCTGCAGGATGCGATGCGCTGTGGCGGGCTGGTGAGCCGGGTACAGTCGGCACTGCGTATCGATCAGGTGGTGGAACCCTATATTCGCGGCAAGGCGATGCGCTATCTGGAAGAAGGCAAGGTAGTCATTTTTGCTGCCGGTACTGGCAACCCCTTCTTCACCACTGACACAGCCGCCGCGTTGCGCGGCATGGAAATGAATGTGGATATCGTGCTCAAGGCTACCAAGGTAGATGGCGTCTATACCAGCGACCCAAAGACCGACCGCGACGCCATCCGCTACCAGAAACTGTCGTTCGATGAGGCCATTACCAAGAATCTGCGAGTGATGGATGCCACGGCATTGACCTTGTGCCGCGATCAGAAATTGCCACTCAATGTATTCAGCATCTTCAAAGCCGGGGCGTTGAAACGGGTAGTAATGGGTGAGGATGAGGGAACGCTGGTACAAGTCTGATTTTATGACAGCGTTTTTCTAAGCTACGAACCGCAGAAGAGCGGTGCAGGTTTTCATTTCTACTCTTTCGCGAGAGATAAATATCATGATCGCCGACATCAAGAAAGCTGCTGAACAAAAAATGCAGAAAAGCCTGGAGGCATTAAAAACCGACCTAGGTAAGGTGCGAACCGGGCGAGCCCACACCGGCCTGCTCGATCACATCAGCGTGGATTATTACGGTACCCCCATGCCGATCAACCAGGTGGCAAATGTCAACCTGATAGATGCCCGCACCATTGGGGTTGCGCCTTGGGAAAAGAAAATGCTGGGGGTGGTTGAAAAAGCAATCCGTGACTCCGACTTGGGATTGAATCCCATGACTGTTGGTGAGGTGATACGGGTACCGATGCCCTCGCTGACCGAGGAACGCCGCCGTGACCTTACCAAGGTAGTAAAGCATGAGGCGGAAACCGCGCGTGTAGCAATGCGCAATATCCGGCGCGATGCTAATGCACATTTGAAGGAACTACTCAAAGAAAAGAAGGTCGCCGAGGATGACGAACGCCGCGGACAAGACGAGATACAGAAACTCACTGACCGCCATATCACTGAAATCGACAAGATGCTGCAGATCAAAGAAGCCGAATTAATGGCGGTCTGATCCAATTCGGAACTGCATTTCCCATGTCCATTGCCACCAGTTCAACCTGCGAAATACCCGAAACCGGAATAATCCCCCGGCATATCGCCATCATCATGGATGGCAATGGCCGCTGGGCGAAAAACCGCTTCCTGCCACGAGTAGCCGGCCACAAGCGGGCGATGGAGACAGTGCGCACTGTGGTCAAAGCCTGCGGTGAGCGCGGTGTTGGCTACCTCACGTTATTCGCTTTCAGCAGCGAGAATTGGCGCAGACCGAAGGATGAAATCTCTGTCCTAATGCAGCTTTTCATCGTTGCGCTGGAGCAGGAAGTGATCAAGCTGCATGAAAATGGCATCCGCTTCAAGGTGATCGGCGATTTATCAAAATTCGAACCAAAAATAGTTGAATTTATCCGTAACGGCGAGAAACTGACTGCCGCCAACACCAACCTTACGCTTACTATTGCAGCCAATTATGGCGGACGTTGGGACATGATGCAGGCTACCCGCAAGATGCTGGCACAACACCCTGAATTATCCGGCGGTTTCGAGGAAGAGGATTTGATGCCGCATTTCGCGATGAACTACGCCCCGGAGCCGGATCTGTTTATCCGTACCGGCGGCGAGCAGCGCATCAGCAATTTTCTGTTGTGGCAACTAGCTTATACTGAGCTTTACTTCACCGATACCCTGTGGCCGGATTTCGACGCTCAGGCGCTGGATCTCGCCATCCAGTCATATCAGCAACGCGAGCGCCGTTTTGGCCGCACCAGCGAGCAGCTCAAAATATCACCCTCCGCCGAAGGATCGAGAAGAGTTGCGGCCGATCAATCGGCATAATCTCTGCATACTCCCAACCAGTGAAGCTTTTTGTTGGGACCCCCATTCATGCTTAAAACCCGCATCCTAACCGCTGTCGTCGCGTTGCTCCTGTTTCTGGCAGCGCTGTTTTATTTGTCGGCAATTTTCTGGATGATGCTGCTGCTTACGTTGGTGGTGCTAGGCTCTATGGAATGGAGCAAGCTGGTAAAATTTTCCGCTGCCCACACCACGGTGTATCTGACTTCCACTGCCTTGCTCGGTGGAGAACTATTGTATGTGTTGAGCCGGACGGTTCTGATCGACCCTTACACTACTGCATTTCTGTGGCTCTACGCCGCATCATTTGCATTCTGGATGCTGGCTGCGCCAACTCTTCTGAAATCGAATTA
The DNA here is from genome assembly GCA_043752345.1 of Nitrosospira sp. Lineage (GTDB taxonomy): Bacteria > Pseudomonadota > Gammaproteobacteria > Burkholderiales > Nitrosomonadaceae > VFJL01. Next base: position 7,210 of record JAYUYT010000044.1, on the reverse strand, counting down.
TCCGATCAAGAACCCACTCCTGCTGGCGGTGATAGGCTGGTTGCTGCTGTTGCCGACTGGTCTTGCCCTGTATCAGTTGCGCACCATCAGTCCACTGCTGCTGCTGGGTTTCATGGCAGCTATCTGGATTTCGGACACCGCAGCGTATTTCGCCGGACGCACATTCGGCAGGCATAAGCTCGCACCTAACATCAGCCCCGGCAAGACTTGGGAAGGCGTGGCCGGTGCGCTGGCAGCAGTTTCTGTTTATGCACTGACGTGGGGTTATCTGGCGGGAGAAACAGTTCAAATCGTGTTACTGCTGCCGCTACTACTGGCGCTGACCGCGCTAGGCATCATCGGCGATCTGTTTGAATCGCTGATGAAACGTCATGCCGGTGTCAAGGATAGCGGCAATATTTTGCCCGGCCACGGTGGTATACTTGACCGCATCGATGCACTCACTTCAACCCTGCCTGCCGCTGTTCTGGCGCTGCTAATATTTACTGTCAATACCGTCTAAATATGCCTACCGTCCGTCATCTCACTATCCTTGGCTCTACCGGCAGCATCGGCGTCAGCACACTGGATGTGGTCGCACGTCACCCTGATCGATTTCAGGTCGTTGCACTCACCGCCAATAACAGCATTGAGAAAATGCTGGAACAATGCCGTCGCTTCCGACCACGTTATGCGGTCATGCTGGATGCAGCCAGTGGCGAAAAATTGCAAACAGAAATGCGCACGGCAGGACTTGCCACCGAAGTACTGTGGGGCGTCGAGTCGCTGGAGAAAGTGGCAGCGCTGCCCGAGGTGGATGCGGTAATGGCCGCCATTGTCGGCGCCGCCGGTATCCGCCCCACCTTCGCCGCTGCCCGCGCAGGCAAGCAGGTACTGCTCGCCAACAAGGAAACCCTGGTGATGGCGGGGCGTATTTTCATGGACGTGGTCAAACAGCATCATGTCACCCTGCTGCCGATAGACAGCGAACATAACGCCATCTTCCAGTCGCTGCCGCAGCATTTCGCCGGAGATCTGGCCGCAGTCGGGGTGCGCCGCATTCTGCTGACTGCATCCGGTGGCCCGTTCCGACAAGCATCGCTGGCGTCACTGGACCAGGTGACGCCGGAGCAGGCGTGTGCTCATCCTAACTGGGTGATGGGGCAGAAGATTTCAGTGGACTCTGCCACCATGATGAATAAGGGACTGGAAGTGATTGAAGCGCACTGGCTGTTTGATGCCACTCCTGAGCAGATCCAGGTAGTGATCCATCCGCAAAGCGTGATTCATTCCATGGTCGAATATGTGGACGGTTCAGTGCTGGCGCAACTGGGCAATCCCGACATGCGTACCCCGATTGCGCACGCCCTGGGTTTTCCGGAGCGCATTGAAACGGGAGTGACACCTCTGGACATGTTCAAGATCGGCCGGCTGGATTTTGAAGCGCCGGATTTCAAGCGCTTCCCCTGTCTGGGTCTCGCTTACCAGGCGCTTGCCGCCGGTGGCAGCGCCCCGGCTATACTCAACGCCGCCAACGAAGTGGCGGTGGAATCCTTTCTCAAACGTCGCATGCCGTTTACCGCAATTCCAGTCATGATCGAACAAGTCATGCAAACGGTCAGCCGCAAGGATATCACCACCCTGGAAGATGTCTTGGCAGCAGATCATGCGGCACGCGAAACCGCGCATGAGTGGCTGGCGTCTCTGGTGTAAAGTGTCAGGAATAGCGCTTCCCGGAAATGCCCCGGCTGCCACCAGCTTGGTTATTCTTCCTCCGCTCCGCTCTCTTACTTGCACTTGCCAGGGGGTAGAAAAACATAGCGCTTCAAGTTTGTCTCTGGAACTCTCCCTGCGTCGCCCCCTCCACCCTATTACATTGGCATGACACTCCCTTTTACAATCATGGCTTTTGTCGTCGCCTTGGGTGTACTGATCGTATTCCACGAATTTGGCCATTATCTGGTAGCGCGCTGGTGCGGAGTAAAAGTACTGCGCTTTTCGATCGGTTTTGGTCGACCTCTACTTAAGAAACGCTGGGGGAAAGATCAGACCGAATGGGTAATAGCTATTTTTCCTCTCGGTGGTTACGTCAAGATGCTGGATGAGCGTGAAGGCCAAGTCGCTCCGCAGGACTTGCCACGCTCGTTCAACCGCAAGTCGGTCGCACGTCGTAGCGCCATAGTCGCGGCAGGACCCATCGCTAATTTCCTGCTGGCCATCCTGCTTTACTGGTTTCTGTTCATGCTCGGCATCAACGGAATGAAGCCGGTTTTAGGACCAGTGTCCCCGGCAACACCCGCTGCATTCGCGTCTTTCGAAGCTGGGGAGACCATATTAAAAGTCGGTACCGAGCCTGTAGCTAGCTGGCAGGATGCACGCTGGTTGCTGCTGGCGCAGGTCGTGGACAAATCGCCAGCTGTAACCGTGGAGACTCTTAACCAGCGCGGGGAAATCAATTGGCGCAAACTGGATTTAAGTAACTTTCACGCCGATGACCTAGATGGGGACTTTCTGAAAAAAATCGGTCTGAGCAGCTATCAACCCGCAATAAAACCCGTCATTGCCCAGGTAATACCGGACGGTGCAGGCAATCGTGCCGGTCTGTTGGCAGATGATAAAATTCTGGCAGTAAACGGAGAAGACATTGCAAACTGGGAAGAACTGGTACGGCAGATACGCGCCAGCCCGGGACAGTCACTGCTACTACAAATCCAGCGCGGCAGCTCTGTCCTCGATATCAGTGTCACTCCTGATACGGCTACTGAAAAAGGCGAGAAAATTGGCAAGATCGGAGTTGGTCCCAAAATTGACCCGGCCATCCTGGAAGGATTGCTGGTAAAAACCAGTTATCCGCCGGGTACAGCCATGGTCAAAGCCATGGATAAAACCTGGGAAACATCGGCATTTACGCTGCGTATGCTGGGAAAAATGGTGATGGGAGAAGTGTCGTGGAAAAATGTCAGCGGACCCATTACAATCGCCGATTACGCCGGACAGTCGGCGCAAATGGGGCTTGTGCCTTATCTGGGATTTCTCGCGCTCATCAGCATCAGTCTGGGGGTACTGAACCTTTTGCCCATCCCAATACTGGATGGGGGGCATTTACTGTATTATGTGGCCGAAATTGTCAAAGGCAGTCCGCTTTCTGAAAGGGCCATGGAAGTTGGTCAGCAGGTGGGGATGGCGCTGTTGTTTGCCCTGATGGCTTTTGCCATATATAACGACATCAGCCGGCTTATCTCTGGTTAAAAAATGAAAATCAGGTATCTGGCTGCGCTTGCCATCACTTTCTGTTCTTCGCTTTCATGGGCAATCGAGCCGTTCGTGGTCAAGGATATCCGGGTGGATGGCATACAACGCACCGAAGCAGGCACGGTGTTCAGCTATCTGCCGGTGAAGGTGGGTGATGTACTAGATGACGAAAAGGCTGCGGCGGCAATCAAGGCTCTTTATGCCACCGGTTTTTTCAAAGACGTACGGCTGGAATCGGACAACGGCGTCCTGCTGGTAATAGTAGAAGAACGTCCGGCCATTGCGCAGATCAACATAGTCGGTGGCAAAGAATTCGAGAAAGGTAAACTGAAAGACGGCCTGAAGCAGGCAGGTCTGACGGAATCGCGTATCTTTGATCGCTCGCTGTTGGAAAGAGCCGAGCAAGAGTTGAAGCAACAGTATATAAGTCGCGGTAGATACGCAGTAAAGATTACTACCACAACTACACCGCTGGAGCGTAATCGCATCGCCATCAACTTCGACATAGACGAAGGCGAAGTCGCCAAGATCCGCAAAATTAATATCGTCGGCAACCAGGCTTTCAAGGAAAAGGAGCTGCTGGGCCTATTCGTACTCAGAACACCCGGTCTGATAACCTGGTTCACCAAGGATGATCAGTATTCAAAACAGAAGCTGGGCGGTGATCTGGAAACGCTGCGCTCTTACTATCTCAATCGTGGCTATCTGGAATTCGGTGTTGATTCTACGCAGGTGTCGATCACGCCAGACATGCAGGATATTTATATCACGATAAATATTACTGAGGGACCCAACTATACGGTTTCCGAAATCAAACTGGCGGGTGAAATGCTGGTGCCAGAAGAAGAACTGCGCAAACTCATCAAACTTGCACCTGGCGAGGTATTCGCACGCGAGAAACTGACTGAATCGGTCAAACTCATCACCGACCGGCTGGGCAATGATGGCTATGCATTCGCCAATGTTAATGCGTCGCCGGAAATAAATAAGGAAAAAAGGCAGGTAGGGTTCACTTTTTTTATTGATCCGGGTCGCCGGGTTTACGTGCGACGCATTAATATAACCGGCAATGAGCGTACGCGCGATGAAGTGATCCGCCGGGAAATGCGCCAGTTCGAAGGCGGCTGGTATTCAACCGCCAAAATTGCACAGTCCAAGATACGTGTGGACAGGCTGAATTTTTTTAATGCTGTCAATTTTGAAACGCCGCCGGTTCCGGGCGTCACTGATCAGATTGACATCAATGTCGATGTCAAAGAGAAACCCACTGGCGCCGTAATGTTTGGAGCGGGCTATGCTCAGCAACAAGGCCTGATACTGACTGCCTCCATTGCGCAGGATAACATCTTCGGCAGCGGGAAAAATGTCAATCTCAACGTCAGTACCGGCATGATCAATAAGGTGTACTCTTTGTCGTTTACCGACCCCTATTTCACCAAGAATGGGATAAGTGCCGGGTTTGATATTTACAGCCGCCACCTGAATACCACACGTCTAATGGGGATAGGCGCCTTTAATACCGCCACCACCGGCGCCGGTGTGCGTTTCGGCATCCCGGTCAACGAAAATGATACTATTTCGGTTGGTCTGGCCGCGGAACAGACAGATATAAAAGCGGTAGGCACTAGTCAGCGTAACATAGACTTTGTGGAGACTTTCGGGAAGGTCACCACCAATCTCCCAGTGACACTAAGCTGGGCACGTGATGGGCGTGACAGCGCCATCTGGACTACCAGCGGTACCACCCATCGAGTATTTCTTGAAACAGGTGTGCCAGGTGGCGATCTGCAGTATTACAAAGCAAGCTACGCGCTCAAGTGGTTTTACCCTATTTCCAGGGATTTCACCATGATGCTGCATGGTGAACTCGGACACGGCGACGGCTATAATGGACAGCCACTGGCTTTCTTCAAGAATTTCTTTGCCGGCGGCAACACTTCGGTGCGTGGTTATTATATTAGTTCGCTGGGTCCACGTGAGGAGGGTCCGCTTGATCCCAAAACAGGCCTCCCCTATGCTAATAGTCGTGGCAGGTCATTGGGAGGTAACACACGCGTAGTCGGTAGTGCAGAGCTGATGTTCCCGATGCCCGGCATGAAAAATGACAGATCGGTACGCCTGAGTTTGTTCCTGGATGCGGGTACAGTATTTGGCCCCGGTGGCAACCCAAAATTCAGAGCGAATGAGGGGTTGCGTTATTCCACCGGACTCGCGGTTATGTGGATTTCCCCGATGGGACCACTAAAAGTCAGTTTTGCAGAACCACTGAATGACGTGCCCGGTGATAACATACAACGATTCCAGTTTCAATTTGGACAGCAGTTCTAAATTTGAAAATGATCAACCAGGAGAGAAAATTGAAGCAAAAAACTCAATGTCGGCAAATTTTAATCGCTACGTGCATGGTCATCACATCCGTAGGTATTTCCTTCAATGTCTATGCGAGCGAAATCAAGATAGGCATAGTCAATACCGAAAGAGTTCTGATCGAATCCGCGCCGGCTGTGCGCGCGCAGAAAAAAATAGAAAAGGAGTTCTTGCCGCGCGACCAGGAACTCAAGAAAATGGCGGCGCAGGTGAAATCGTTGCAAGAGCAACTGGAAAAGGACGGCATGGTTATGCCGGAAGCAGACCGCCGCGGCAAGGAGCGTGAACTTGCCAACCTCAATCGTGAATATCAACGTGCACAACGACAACTACGGGAAGATCTGAGTCTGCGGCAGAATGATGAATTTGCCGCGATTCAGTTGAACGCCAGCAAAGTCATACAAGCCATCGCGGAAGCAGAGAAATACGACTTGATCCTGCAGTTGCAGGATTCGGTTTACCGGAGTCAGCGCATAGATATTACTGACAAAGTCATCAAAGCACTGGCTGACAAGTAACCATGGAAAAAGAAAGCGAGAATCTGAAAAGGGAAAGCAAGAGTTCCATGGATATTCATGAGATCTTGGAATATCTGCCTCACCGCTATCCTTTCTTGCTGGTAGATCGGGTACTTTCCTGCGAACCGGGCAAGGACATAGTCGCGCTCAAGAATGTGACCATTAACGAACCCTTCTTTGTTGGGCACTTCCCCCATCATCCCGTCATGCCGGGCGTATTGATCATCGAAGCATTGGCCCAGGCTGCAGCGATCTTGACCCTTAAAACTGCGGGGGTGAAAGCTGACAATGACTCAATTTATTATTTTGTCGGGATAGACGGCGCCCGCTTCAAGAAACCGGTACAGGCAGGCGATCAACTGCTGCTTAAGGTGGCCATCACACGGCAGGTAAGAGGAATCTGGAAGTATTCTGCCCGTGCAGAAGTAGCAGGTCAGCTTGCCACCGAAACTGAACTGATGTGCACGATGCGGAGTATCTAAGGATCTTCGCAGCAATCCGCGCACCTGCGTCAGAAGCCGGAGATCAAGAAAAATGCCAACCGGGAAATTCCACTGGATCTGTGGCGTGGACGAAGCCGGCCGAGGACCACTGGCAGGACCGGTATTCGCGGCCTGCGTAGTGCTTAACCCTGCTTACAAAATCGAGGGCCTGGCAGACTCCAAGAAACTCAGTGAAAAAAACCGTACCAGACTGGCACTTGCCATCAGGGCGCATGCCATGGCGTGGGCTATTGCTTCTGCATCCGTCGATGAAATCGACCGCTTGAATATCCTGCAAGCGAGCTTGCTGGCGATGAAACGAGCGGTCGAGAATCTGTCACTTACTCCCGACGAGGTAGTGGTGGATGGAACTCATAGCCCCCGCCTGAGTCTCCCGATGCGCACCATCATCCGGGGTGACAGTCTGGTGCCAGAGATTTCGGCTGCCTCGATCCTGGCCAAGACCGCACGCGATGCCGAAATGCTGCGACACCCCGGCCCTTGAGATCACTGTGTCAGCAGCAGCGTAGGCAAGATCCATCCGCTGGATAAAATCAAACGAGTAGATGTTTTTGTTGGCGTAGGATGCGGTTCGTTCTTTGGCAGTTTCAA
>JAYUYT010000043.1:0-6452 GCA_043752345.1 Nitrosospira sp. | reverse complement strand
CTTCGCCAATTATCGAACGAGAATCCTGTTTCATTGTGGCAAGCTAGACATGAGCTTAGGCTAATAAAGAATCACAGTTAATACGACGATGAACCAATTTTTCTAATTAGCAATTGGCAACCGGGGAAATATCCCCATTTTGGAGGTAAATATGGAAGAGCTGGATCAAACTTTGACCACACTAAAACTCGGCGGAATAATTATTCTGCCATTGTCGTTGCTGGCGATCATCGCTCTGGCGATCATGCTTGAAAAAGCATTTCTCTATTGGCGTTTTGCCCGGCTTTCGCATGACTTGTTAAACCTGGTTGAAACTTATGGCTTCAAATGGAGCGACCTGGAGAAAATCCTTTCAGGACTGGATGAGCGCCACTATTACAAGCGCTTCTTTGAGGTGGTGATTTCCAACAGACATCAGCCATCATGGTGGACTGAATCCCGTGCGGCGGATGAAGCCCAAGTGATCGAATCGAATCTTGCCCGCAGGCTGTGGGCGCTGGAAACCATCGTCACGGCCGCGCCTTTGCTCGGCCTGGTCGGAACGGTTATCGGCATGATGCGCGCCTTCCAGATCATTGGCAGCGAAGGCATCGTCAATCCCACGGCGGTGACAGGAGGAGTGGCTGAAGCGCTTATTGCAACAGTGGTCGGTTTGCTGATCGCGTTGGTGGCGCTGTTCGGATTCAACTACTTTTCTCGTCTGCAATCACAAACGATGGATGAGATGGAGCGTCTGGGTACGCGGCTGATCGATCATATTCGGTTGGATCAACAGGATGGTGCCCATGAAACTGCGTAAATCCAGAGCAGTTCGCAAAGGCCGCATCGAGATCATTCCGATGATCGATGTGATGTTTTTTCTGCTGGCAACATTCATGCTTGCTTCATTGTCGATGCAGAATCTTGATTCCCTGCAGGTGAATCTGCCCCAAGGGGAAGCTGAGAAACTCAGCGCAGACGCACCGGTGACTCTGACGCTGACAAGCGACAGCAAAATCTTTATCAACCGGACGTCTGTTACCTTGGAGACCCTGGCCGCTACGCTCAAACCGTTACTGCGCGACTCACAACAGAAGCTGGTGGTGTCGGCAGACCACGAAGCTCCGCAGGGCATCGTAGTGCAGGCGATGTTGCAAGCCCGGACCGCCGGCGCCCAGCATTTTTTGATTGCGGTGAAACATAAATAATTCGCTGAACATGGCAAGTTCCAGATCGATGGAGATTCGATTCTGGTGGCCGATGCCCCTGGCGGCGGCCATCTGGCTGCTCATCATCTGGGGGTTCGGACTTTTTCTGACATCTCCCAAGATTGAGATTGTAACGCCGCCTTCAATCGAAGCACGTTTTGTGGAATTGTCGGAATCAAGGCAGGAACAGGAGTCGCTGCCGTCCCCCCGCAAGATCCCTCGAGCTCAGGCTCAGGCTCAGATACAACCCAAGGCTATCGAAAAACCCCCATCAGATGTTCCGGCAGACCCCAATTTGGAGGCTCCCACCGATATGATGGCCTACATCAACCAGGCCCGGGCGCGCCGCCGTGCAGCAGGGACTTTTGATGAACGTGAAAACGCTGAAACGATGGCTCCCGGACGGCAGCCATCGGAAGACGAGATCAGAATGGCCAATATCAAGCGCAACCTCCAGGCTCCGGGCACGAGTGGCGTATTTCAAATTATCCGAATAGGGGTTCGGACTGCGGAATTCTCATTTCGTGGTTGGACCACGGATTCCAGCAACTCCCGGCGCGAATTAATCGAAGTAGAGGCTGGGCCAGATGGTGATGTGGAGCGCGCAATCATTCGCAGGATGATTCAGCTGATACGCCAGTATCACGAGGGTTATTTTAATTGGGAATCACCCCGTCTCGGTCGTGTGGTCGTCCTGTCCGCACGCGTGGAAGAGAACGCAGGGCTGGAAGATTTTTTGATGCGGGAGTTTTTTGGCGAAAGCGTCAGACCTTACATGCGCTAGGAAAATTTATACCACCACGTTTTCTTATGGCACGGTTATTTATCCCGGTGACCACCCCCCTCCCAGAGCCTTGTAGAGTTGCACGACCGACACCAGATGCAGACGCTGCGCACCTGTGAGAGCAGCTTCAGCCGCGTACAGATTGCGTTTGGCAATGAGCACCTCCAGATGACTGGTAATGCCTGCCTGGTAGCGTAGATCAGCCACCTGCAAGGCTGAGCGCATTGCATCAACCCGATCCTGCTGCGCCTTGCGTTGCTCCTGCGCCGTGCGCGTTGCCACCAGGGCATCTTCGACTTCCTTGAACGCCACTAGAATGGTTTGCTCGTATTGGGCCAGCACCTTTCTTGCCTGAGCTTCAACCGCCCGTTGTTCATGGCCCAGGGTTTGCGCACTCAGTAATGGGCCGGCCAGCCCGACCCCCCCCATGCCAAATTCACTACCGGAAGTCAGCAGGTTTGCCAGTCTCGGGCTGGCGACGCCCAGCATGCCGGTGAGCGTGATCCTGGGAAAGCGTGCAGCTTTGGCCATGCCAATTCTGGCAGTAGCGGCGGCCAGAGTCTGTTCCGCCTGCAGAATATCCGGGCGGCGCTGTAGCAAATCGGAAGGAAGTCCCGCCGGTACTTCCGGTGGCATCGTTTGCTCTGTCAGCAGACGGCCGCGAGCAATCCGCGCCGGGTTTTTTCCCAGCAATACACTCAATTCATTCTCTTTCTGCACCATCTGCCGTTCCAGTTCCGCCACTCTGGCGGATACGTTGGCACGTTCCGCCTCAAATTGGTCGGCATCGAGTCGGGAGCTTACTCCTCCGTGCAAGCGATGCTGGGCAAGCGCAACTGTTTCCTCCCACGTTAGCAAAGTACGCCGGGTAATATCCAATTGCATATCAAGTTGCAGCAGATCGAAATAGGATTGCGCTACCCCGCTCACCAGCGTGAGTATCACTGCCCGGCGGTTCTCCTCACGCGCCATCAGATCGGCGCGGGCAGCTTCATTGGCGCGGCGCACCCGGCCCCAGATATCCATTTCCCAATTCAGGCTACCCTGCCCGAAATAACTGAAAGGTGTCGGAAATCCTGGGAGGATGAAGCCACCGAGAGTGCCGAATGCGGGGGCATTGGCGCTCACGTTGACTCCGGGGAAGAAATCCGAACGCGCCATGAATATACGCGCCTGAAATTCTTCCACACTTGCCACCGCCTGTTTGAGATCCCTGTTTTCTGCCAGCGCTTGCTTGATCAGTTGCTGCAGCTGTTCGTCGTGCAGCAGCTCCCACCAAGGGAGATTGGCAATCGACTCTCCTTCCGTTGCCGCCATGCGAAACTTGTCAGCCGTGTCGATAGCAGGGCGGGAATAGTTGGGACCCATGGCGCAGGATGCCAGCAGCAGAGTTGGCAGCAGCAATATGCACAGCCGCAGGTTCATACTGTTTCCTCCGCTGCCTTTTTTTCTGGCTGTTGTGCGTGCTTGCGTGTGAACCAGGCAAAGAACAGCGGTACGAATATAGTGGCGACGAACGTGGCCAGCAGCATGCCGCCAAAGACCCCGGTACCCATCGAGCGGCGCGCCGCTGCACCTGCACCGGTGGCGATCACCAGCGGCACCACTCCCAAAACAAACGCCATCGAAGTCATCACGATCGGCCGGAAGCGCAGCTGTGCTGCCTCGATTGCGGCCTGGGCAACCGGTATGCCTTGCTTCATTTTCTGGCTGGCAAATTCGACGATCAGGATCGCATTCTTTGCCGCCAATCCAATCAGGGTCACCAGGCCAATCTGGAAATAGATATCGTTGGGCATGCCGCGCAGCAAGATTGCCAGCAATGCACCGGCTATCGCAAACGGCACTGCCATAATGACGGCCAGAGGTAACACCCAGGTTTCAAACTGCGCCGCCAGAATCAGGAACACCATAATGATGGCGAAGCTGAAGGCGAAAATCGCGGCAGAACCGGTACGTTTTTCCTGATAAGCCTGGCCAGTCCAGGCAATCTGGTAGCCTGTAGGCAAGTTTTGTGCGGCGATTGCTTCCACCATGGCAATGGCATCACCCGAGCTCACGCCTGCAGCGCCGCCGCCGAATATTTTTGCCGACAGCAAGCCGTTGTAGCGGTCCAGTTGCTCTGCACCCACGATATTGCTCACTGTGCTCAAGGCGGATAAAGGTACCATCGCGCCAGATTGAGCGCGCACATAAACCCTGCCCAGATCCTCCGGATGCATGCGGTATTCCGCTTCGGCTTGCAATTGCACGCGATAGGTACGTCCGGAGCGGTTGAAGTCATTGATGTAGAGTGAGCCCATCGTGCTTTGCAAGGTGGCGTAGATATCGGCGACGGCAACGCCTTGCGAAATTGCTTTGGCTTCATCTACTTCGACAAATAATTGCGGCACAGTCGGGCGGAAAAAGGTGTTGATGCCGGTCAGACGTGGCTCCTGCTTTAATGCCGCGATGAAGTCATTGGTCACGCTGGCCAAGCGCAGCGGATCTGAATCTGCCTGGCTTTGCACGTAGACTTCGAAGCCGCCGGCATTCCCCAATCCGCGGATTGCCGGCGGATTAAAAGCGATGGCCAGACCATCCGGCTGCATCATGCCGATGCCAAATAGCTTCTTGACGATGTCATCCGCGGTCACTGTGCGTTCAGACCAATCGGTCATGCGCACAAACATGGTTGCTGCGTTGGTTTTATTGCCACCGCCAATGAGATCAAATCCATTCACTGCAAATTGAAAAGCCACTGCGGGATCTTCTGCCATCGCGGCACGGATTGAGTCAGTAGTTTTAATGGTGCGGCTTAATGTTGCGCCATCGGGCATGATAACCGCGGTCACGACATAGCCCTGATCTTCGGGCGGAACAAAACTGCCGGGGATGGTTTTAACCAAGTAAATCACCCCGCCAATAACTACTGCGAATGCTATCGCGCCAATAATGGTATGACGCAGCGTCAAGCTGACCATGGCCACATAAAACTTCCTGGTACGCTCAAATCCGCGGTTAAAAGGCCGGAAGAAGCGGGATTCGCCATGAATGGATTTCAGCAGCATGGCGCACAAGGCCGGGGTCAGGGTCAGTGCAACTATTCCGGAAATGATCCCAGCCATGGCCACTGTTACGGCAAACTGGCGGTATAGCTCCCCGGCGATGCCGCCGAGGAAAGCGACCGGCAGAAATACCGCCGCCAGCACCAATGTCATGGCGACAACCGCCCCCGACACTTGTTGCATGGCTTTAATTGCCGCGTTGATCGGGGAGAGCTTTTCTTCCGCCATTAACCGCTCTATATTCTCCAGCACGACTATTGCATCATCCACCACAATGCCGATGGATAGCACCATGGCAAAAAGCGTCAGGGTATTGATGGAAAAATCCAGTATCCACAGGCCGGCAAGAGTGCCGATGAGCGAAATGGGCACGGCGATAATCGGGATTAACGTCGCGCGCCAGCTCTGCAGGAACACAAACACCACCAGGATCACCAGGAGCATCGCTTCACCCAGTGTCTTGACTACTTCCCAGATCGAAGCTTTGACAAAATCGCTGGTGTCGTAAGGTATTTCATAATCGATTCCTGCTGGAAAACGTTGTTTCAATTCCTCCATTTTTGCTTTGATGGCGTGCGCGGTGTCCAGGGCATTCGCTCCGGTCTGCAGAAAAATGGGAATGCCGACACCCGGCTCGCCATTCAGTGCGGTGCGTATGTTGTAGTCTTGTGAGCCCAGTTCAATCCGTGCCACGTCTTTGAGATATAGCGCCCCACGTGGGCCATCGGCACGCAGGATGATGTTGCCGAATTGCTCGGGTTCAAGCAGACGGCCTTCGGCCGTAACGGTATAAACCAGTTGCTGCTCAGCCGGTGCCGGTTCCTGGCCTATCTTGCCGGCGGCATACTGTGCATTCTGCGAGCGGATGGCGGCCGCAATATCACTGGTGGTGATACCCAGTTGCGCCATGCGGTCAGGGCGCAGCCAGATGCGCATGGAGTAGTCCTGCGCACCGAAAATCCGTGCTTCACCGACGCCTTTGGTACGCTTCAATTCATCCAGCACATTAAGCGTGACGTAATTGCTCAAAAAAAGCGGGTTATATTTCCGGTCTTTGGAGGTCAGCATCACCACCAATAAAATATCATTGGAACGCTTTTGCACCACGATACCGGTACGGCGAACTTCATCCGGCAAGCGCGGCAGTGCGATGTTGAGGCGGTTGCTCACATTAAAAGTGGCCCGATCGATTTCAGTGCCAATTTCAAACGTGGCCGTGATGGTCAACGTGCCGCTTGAATCTGCACTTGACTCGAAATAGAGCAAGCCTTCGATACCGCTTAATTGTTCCTCGATGGGTGCGGCGACGGTTTTTGTGAGAGTCTCTGCGCTGGCCCCAGGGAAGGTGGCAGTCACTACCACAGTGGGGGGGGCAATTTGCGGATATTGCGCGATAGGCAACTGTATCGCGGCAGCCAGCCCCGCCAGAACAAT
>JAYUYT010000042.1:0-15516 GCA_043752345.1 Nitrosospira sp. | reverse complement strand
GCTGTCGCAGGATCTGCAGGCGGATTATGTGCGCGATATCCAGGCGGAATATGAAAAAGTTCGCACCCAGCACAAGAACAAGAAAGGACAGTCGCCGATGCTGTCGATTGCGGAAGCGCGCAAAAATGCGCTGAAGACCGATTGGCAGAACTACACCCCGCCTGAACCGGATTTCATCGGCGTCAGATCGCTGCGCAATTATCCGCTGGAAAAGCTGGTGCCCTACATCGACTGGACTCCGTTCTTTCAGGCGTGGGAACTGTCCGGGCGCTATCCGGCGATTCTGCAGGATGAAGTGGTGGGCGAAGCTGCCAGCAACCTGCTGCGCGATGCTCAGGCCATGCTGAAGAAGATCATCGAGCAGAAATGGCTTTCCGCCAATGCCGTGGTTGGTATGTTTCCCGCCAATTCGGTGAACCACGACGACATCGAAATTTATGCCGACAAATCCCGCACCAAAGTGGCGATGACTTTCCACAACCTGCGACAGCAAACCCTGAAACCGGGAGGGCGCCCCAATCTATGTTTGGCAGATTTCATTGCTCCCAAGGAATCCGGTGTGCGCGATGCCATCGGCGCATTTGCCGTTGCGGCCGGATTCGGCATCGACGCACGCGTCAAGGCTTATGAAGAAGCGCATGACGATTACGGTGCCATCATGCTGAAAGCACTGGCTGACCGCCTGGCGGAAGCCTTCGCCGAACACATGCACTGGCGGGTACGGCGCGAGTTCTGGGGTTACGCCAAGGATGAAACCCTGGATACCGAGCAGCTCGTCAATGAAGAATATCGCGGCATCCGCCCTGCGCCCGGCTACCCGGCCTGCCCCGACCACACCGAGAAAGGGCCGTTGTTTGAACTGCTGCGAGCGCCGGAGAATGCCGGCATCATCATCACCGAATCTTATGCCATGGTGCCGACTGCAGCAGTGTCGGGTTTCTATTTCTCTCACCCCGAGGCTGATTATTTTGCCGTTGGCAAAATAGACAGGGATCAAGTAGCCGATTACGCCAAGCGCAAAGGCTGGACGCTGGAAGAAACGGAAATGTGGCTGGCGCCGGTGCTGGTGTATGAGCGATAAGCCGGTTACGTAAACCCGGCAGCAGAACGGGACTGGACTAACTCTTTACCCGGGTGATTTTTACCACTTCCCGGATGTGCCTGAGGCCGCGCATTACCTGTGCGAGGTGCGAGCGGTTACTGACCTGCAGGGTAAAATGCATGGTGGTATAGGCACCCTCGCCTTCCACGGCAACATTATCGATATTGGAACCGGCTTTGGCGATTTCTGCCGCCACCTTGGCCAATACGCCGCGTTGGTTGGCCGCCACCATTTTGACGCTAACCTCGAACAGCCTGGTGATGTTTTTGTCCCACGTCACATCCAGCCAGTTATCCGGATTACTGTGCATTTTGGCGATCACCGAACAGTCGCGAGTATGAATCACCAATCCCTGATCTTTCTTGATGAAGCCAACGATGAGATCGCCCGGGATCGGGCGGCAACACTTGGCAAACTGCACTGCCATGCCTTCGGTACCCAGTATGGTAACAGCGCCGCCCATACCATTTGTCTTGGGTGTCGCCTTCCCCGGCGATAGCAGGCGCTTGGACACCACTGCCGGCAGATGTTTGCCCAGCACCATATCCGCGAGCAATTCTTTTTTCGACTTGGCGCCGCTATCGCGGGCCAGTTTCTGCCACTGTGCAGCGCTTATGCTCGCCGGATCAATCTTGAGCGACAGCATCGCCTGATTCAACAAGCGTTCGCCCAATTTCGCCAGCTCCTCATATTGCATGGTCTTAAGGAAGTGGCGGATATGCGAACGCGCTTTGCCGGTGACCACATAAGCAAGCCATGCAGGATTGGGTTTTGCGTGCGGCGCGGTGATGATTTCCACATGGTCCCCGCTCCTGAGTTTGGTGCGTAGCGGCGCATTTTCGCCGTTTATTTTCACCGCCATGCAGCGGTCGCCGATGTCGGTATGCACTGCATAGGCAAAGTCCACCGCAGTCGATTCTTTGGGCAGCGCCAGTATTCTGCCTTGCGGCGTAAATACGTAAACTTCGCCGGGAAACAGATCAACTTTCAGATGTTCCAGGAATTCCAGGGAGTCAGTGGAATCGCTCAGGGTTTCCAGCAAGCTTTGCAGCCACTGGTGAGTTTTCATGTGCAGATCATTGAAATTGTTATCGGCGCTCTTGTAGAGCCAATGCGAAGCAACACCAGCTTCAGCGATCCGGTGCATCTCGGCAGTGCGAATCTGCACTTCAATGGGGGTACC
The DNA here is from genome assembly GCA_043752345.1 of Nitrosospira sp. Taxonomy (GTDB): domain Bacteria; phylum Pseudomonadota; class Gammaproteobacteria; order Burkholderiales; family Nitrosomonadaceae; genus VFJL01. The sequence goes on along the minus strand of JAYUYT010000042.1, from coordinate 13,231 downwards.
GTAAGGTCCGAATAACGTACTGTGCAATGACTGGTAACCGTTCGCCTTGGGAATCGCGATGTAGTCCTTGAATTTCCCGGGAATGGGTTTGTACAGGCTGTGCAGTGTGCCCAGCGCCACGTAGCACGCAGGCATGTCCTTGACGATGACACGGAAACCGTAAATGTCGAGTACTTCAGAAAATGAGAGGTGCTTCTCCAGCATTTTTTTGTAAATGCTGTAGAGCTGTTTTTCCCGCCCGCTCACCTTTGCATCCAGCCCTGCATCCTGCAGGCGCTGCCCCATGTCGTTAAGAATTTTATCCACCACTTCGCGGCGATTGCCGCGCGCCGCTTTGGTGGCTTTGGCCAGAACCCGGTAGCGGACCGGATAAAGATAGCGAAAGCTGAGCTCCTGCAATTCCTGGAAGATACTGTTGAGTCCCAGGCGGTGAGAAATGGGAGCGTAGATCTCCATGGTTTCACGGGCGATGCGGCGGCGTTTTTCCGGCTCCAACACCTCCAGCGTACGCATGTTGTGCAACCGGTCCGCCAGTTTGATGAGTATGACGCGGACATCCTGAGACATCGCCAGCAGCATCTTGCGAAAATTTTCTGCCTGGGCATCCGCCTGGGTCTGGAATTCGATCTTGTCGAGCTTGGAAACGCCATCCACCAGTTCTGCCACCGGCTTGCCGAATCTTTCGCTGATCTCGGTTTTGGAGATGTGGGTATCCTCCATCACGTCGTGCAGCAGTGCGGCAGTCAGCGTCTGACTATCCAGGTGCAGCCTGCCGAGTATGCCGGCTACCGCCAGTGGATGGGAAATGTAAGGTTCGCCGGATTTGCGGAACTGCCCGGAATGGGCGCTTTGACTGAAAAGATAGGCGTTCCGGAGCTGAGAGATATCTTCCGATTTGAGGTAACCGGACAATTCATTGAACAGAGGTTCCGCATCGGACAGAGTAGCGGCGGGGGTATCCGGCAAGCCTCGTGCTCGCATTGGGATTTCCTTTATTCGGTTAAGGAACCTCTGGATTTATCGACGCGCCTCGGGCTAGAATTATATGTATCTCGCGTCGAGAACTTCTATTCCCACCTTCCCCTGAGCCACTTCGCGCAGGGCAACCACGGTAGGTTTGTCGCGCGCTGATTCCACCATGGGGGAGCCACCGATCGAGAGCTGCCTTGCGCGTATGGTCGCGACTAGGGTCATTTCGAAACGGTTCGGAATTCTTTTCAGACAATCGTCAACAGTAATGCGTGCCATGGTGTTTCTCCCAAGAAAGTGTGTCAACAACAGTGGTGCAGAAAGATTACAACAAAAATGGCGGCAGGCAAGGTATGCAGAGGATGCAACAAAACCGCCTGTTTCTGGTAGGGCGTTCTAGCCGAACTGCGTTACCAAATCATGATAACAAGCGAGCTGCCTCGCCATTCTCATGCGCTCGGCCTGGACAATGCAGAAAAAATCGCCGAGCGCCTTGTCCAGCTCTTCGTTGATGATAACATAATCATATTCGCTCACATGGCCGATCTCTTCACGCGCGGCAGCCACGCGCCGTGCGATTACTTCCGGGCTGTCCTGCCCACGGTTATGCAGCCGCGTCTCCAGTACCGCCAGCGACGGCGGCAGAATGAAAACTCCCACCGCCTTGGGAAACACCCCGCGCACCTGTTGCGCACCCTGACTATCGATTTCCAGCAGGATATCCCGGCCTGAGGAAATGGCCTGGTTGATCCATTCCTGCGAGGTACCGTAGTAATTCCCATAAACTTCCGCGCTTTCCAGGAACTCGCCGCGTTCCAGCATTTGTTCAAAAACTTCCCGGCTGACGAAATGGTAGTCACGTCCGTTCATTTCTTCGGGACGCGGCGGGCGCGAGGTGTATGAAATGGACAGACTCAGCTCGACATCAGTCCGCAGCAGCGCTCTTACCAAGCTGGTCTTCCCGGCGCCGGAAGGTGCACTGATGATAAATAAACTACCCGCTGTTGTCGTCATATCGAATCCATGTGCATGTATTACTTGTTCCAACCACTCCCCACTTACCACTTGCTACTTACCACTCCCTACTTACCACTCCCCACTTACTATTCAAGATTCTGCACCTGTTCGCGCATCTGCTCAATCAGCACCTTGAGCTCCATGGCGACTTTCGATACTTCCGCATCGGCCGATTTTGAACCAAGGGTATTGGCTTCGCGGTTGAGTTCCTGCATCAGAAAATCCAGGCGCTTGCCAACTGCACCACCCTTGAGCAGAATCCGCTCCACTTCATCCAGATGCGTCTGCAGACGAGACAACTCCTCGTCTACGTCAATCTTGCCGGCGAACAATGCCAGCTCCTGACGAATGCGGTCATCGTCGCAATTCACCATGGCTTCGCGCAAGCGCAGCGTGAGCTTTTCCTGAAACGCTGCCAGCAATGCGGGAATGCGCGGCGCCACTGCAGTCGTCAGTTGGCGCATCCTGCCCAGGCGTTCAAGTAGCACGGCCTTGAGCTTCTCGCCTTCGCGTGCGCGCGCCGCCGTAAACTCATCCAGGGCAGCGCGCAGCAATTCCAGGCAAGGCTCGCGCAAATCTTCGGCAGGCAGTGTATCGACGCCCAGCATGCCGGGCCAGCGCAAAATATCCGCCACGCCCAGACTGCGCGCATCGGGCAGCGCTGCTCTGACAGTGCTATTCAATTCCAGCAGTTTCTGCAGCAACTCGGGATTGAGCTGCTGCAGATCTTCCGTGCCTGCAAGCCGGGAAAAACCCAGACGGAAATCCACCTTGCCGCGGCTCAATCGGGCGGTCAGCAACTCACGCATCGCCGATTCCAGCGAGCGGAATTCATCCGGCAGACGGAACTGGATATCGAGATAACGATTATTGACCGAGCGCAGTTCTAGATTGAGCGAACCGTGCGGCACTTCCCGTGTCACCGCTGCGTAGCCGGTCATGCTGTAAATCAGGGCCAACTTATCCACTGACAAGTCCTTAATACGTTAGAATAATGCTTGGGCTGTAATGCTCCCGCTATCTTTACGGATTATGCCATAACCGGCTGACCAACAAACCTTTCCGGCAACCTGAATGCGCTCATGGAGCATATTCTCCGATAAGCGCCGGGAAAACTCTACCGACTGCACACTAATCTGATAAATAACTATGCGCCCCAGCAATCGCACACCGCTTCAACTCCGCCCCGTTAAAATTACCCGCCATTACACCAAGCACGCCGATGGCGCAGTGCTGATCGAGTGTGGCGACACCCGGGTGTTATGCACCGCCAGTGTGGACGAAAAAGTGCCGCCTTTCCTTCGTGGCAAGGGACAAGGCTGGCTCACCGCGGAATACGGCATGCTGCCATGCTCCACCGGCGAGCGCATGCAACGCGAAGCGGCCAAGGGCAAGCAGTCCGGGCGCACCATGGAAATCCAGCGTCTGATCGGACGCGCACTGCGCTCGGTGGTCGATCTCGGGAAACTGGGCGAGCGCACCATCCAGATCGATTGCGATGTGATCCAGGCTGATGGCGGCACCCGCACCGCCGGCATCACCGGTGCATTCGTCGCATTGCATGACGCAGTGGGGAAACTGCTGCAGCGGCAACTGCTCGAAACCACACCGATATTCGATCATGTTGCCGCCGTCTCGGTCGGAATTTATGAAGGCGTGCCGGTGCTCGATCTGGATTACCCGGAAGATTCCTCCTGCGATACCGACATGAACGTGGTCATGACCGGCAGCCTCGGGCTGGTGGAAGTGCAGGGAACCGCCGAAGGCGTCACCTTCGACCGGCAGGAATTGAACGCCATGCTGGATCTGGCGCAGCAGGGCATCCAGCAACTGATCGCGATGCAGAAAGCGGCACTGGCGGCGAAATAAGCCGGGCTGCGGAAATGCAAAAACTGGTTCTATCTGGATCAGAGTGGAACAGCCCTTAAATAATATCTCTTGTCCTTCGACAGGCTCAGGACGAACGGAGAATAATGATCAGCCAAAGAAAAACCCGTTCGCCCTGAGCCTGTCGAAAGGGGAGTTACTTTACTGAACTGATTATCTTCTCCCGTTCGCCCCTATTGAAGGGGGAGTTACTTTACTGAACTGATTATCTTCTCCCGTTCGCCCTGAGCCTGTCGAAGGGTGAATGGATACGCTAAAAAAGATAAATTAAATGTTCTGGGTTTACATCCTCCGTTGTGCCGACGGTAGCTACTACACCGGACACACCGACAATCTTGAAAAACGCATCGGCCAGCACCAGACTGGAGAAGGTGGGAGTTATACCGTAACACGCCGCCCCGTTAAACTAGTTTGGTCACAGGCGTGTGTCACACGGGAAGAAGCCTTGTCAGCTGAGATACAAATCAAAGGTTGGAGCCGTAAGAAGAAAGAAGCCATGATGCGCAACGACTGGGTGGAAGTTTCTCGTTTGGCGCAAAGCAAAGCCGAAGGGTCAGAATGAATGGACTCATTTTCACTGAGTAAGGCTGAAATTTGATGACTCACTCTATTTCAAAAATGCAAAAACTCATCATCGCCAGCAACAATCCCGGCAAGCTGCGGGAGATCGGCCATCTGCTGGAACCCCTCGGAATTGAAGTGTTGCCGCAGTCCGCATTCAACATCGCGGAAGCGGACGAGCCGCATTGTACTTTCGTCGAGAACGCGCTGACCAAAGCTCGCCATGCCAGCAAATGCTCCGGCCTGCCGGCGCTGGCGGATGATTCTGGCATCTGCGCCGATGCCTTGCATGGTGAGCCGGGTATCCATTCGGCGCGCTACGCGGGAGAACCCAAGTCGGACGAACGCAACAATCAGAAACTGATCGAAGCGCTGATCAATCAGTCCAACCGCAATGCTCATTATTACTGCGTGATCGTGCTGGTGCGCCATGCCGACGACCCGCAGCCGATCATTGCCGATGGCGCCTGGCACGGCGAGATCATTGCACAGCCGCGCGGCAGCGGCGGTTTCGGCTACGACCCGTATTTCTATCTGCCGCAAATGGGCAAAACCTCGGCGGAACTTCCGCTGGAACAAAAGAATCGAATCAGCCATCGCGGTCAGGCGCTGGCGCGGCTGGTTGAAATGATCAGGCAGGAAACGGCTGCCAAATAAGCGGGTGCTCCGCCCGCCGCTTCCCTGAATTCCTCATGGACAAAACCATTCCTATTTCATCGATACTCGGTTCGCAAGCGCCGCGTCTGCAGGTGCTGCCGCCGCTGAGTCTCTACATCCATCTGCCGTGGTGCGTGAAGAAGTGCCCCTATTGCGATTTCAATTCGCACGAAGCCCGCAACGGCAACATGCCCGAGGAGGACTATGTCGCGGCGCTGATCCGCGACCTGGAAATGTCATTGCCGCAGATCTGGGGGCGCAAGGTGGTCAGCGTATTTTTCGGTGGTGGCACGCCCAGCCTGTTCAGTGCCCGTTCGATCGACACGCTCCTCACCACGGCACATACTCTGCTGCCGCTGGAGCATCTGGCCGAAGTCACGCTCGAAGCCAATCCCGGCACGGTCGAGGCGCAGAAATTCGCCGACTTTCGCGCTGCCGGCATCAACCGCCTGTCGCTCGGCATCCAGAGTTTCAACCCCAAACACCTGCAAGCGCTGGGCCGCATTCACGACGGCGATGAGGCGCGGCGTGCGGTGGAAATCGCGCAGAAGAATTTCGACAACGTGAATCTCGACCTGATGTATGCGCTGCCGAATAACGCAACTGAGCAGACGCTGGCGGAAGCACGGCAAGACATCACCACAGCAGTGAGCTACGGTGTGCCGCATATTTCCGCTTACCATCTCACGCTGGAGCCGAATACCTTGTTCCACCGTTATCCGCCGCCGCTGCCCGATGACGATCTGGCGGCGGAAATGCAGGTGATGATCGAGCAGACGCTCGCACACAGCGGCTACGTCAATTACGAGACTTCGGCATTCGCCCAACCCGGATGCGAATCGCGCCACAATTTGAATTACTGGCTGTTCGGCGATTATCTTGGCATCGGCGCGGGCGCGCACAGCAAAATCAGTTTTGCGGACAAGATCGTGCGGCAGATGCGCTGCAAGCAGCCCAGGGAATATCTCGCCAGGACGGCAGCGCCTGGTACGACGATGGCGGATGCGGATGCGCCGTTACAGGAGCAGCACGAAGTGGGACGCGACGAGCGCGGCTTCGAATTCATGATGAACGCGCTGCGCCTCACCGCCGGTTTCGCCACGGAAATGTTTCAGCAGCGCACCGGCCTGCCGCTCACCGCGATCCAGCAACAGCTCAATGAGGCGGAGCAGCGCGGGCTGATCGTGCGCGATCACCAGCGTATCACGCCCACTCTCACCGGACGAAGATTTCTGAACGATTTGCTGCAGATTTTTTTGCCGGAGAAGAGCAAAACATAGGCAGACATGTGATTGAGAAAGATTCAATCAAATCCGTTCGTGGTGAGCCTGTCGAACCATGAACAAATTAATCACCTGCGTCACACCCTTCGACAAGGCCGTCAGTCCTGAGCGAAACCGAAGGGTCAGGGCGAACGGGAGATTTAATCAGACCTTGCTTACTTTCTGCGGAACACCAAATCCCACACCCCATGCCCCAGCTTCAAACCGCGCTGCTCAAACTTGGTCGAGGGCCGGTATGCCGGGCACGGCGCATAATCCACAGCGGTATTGGTTAGCTGCGGTTCATTGCCCAGCACTTGCAGTATCTGCTGCGCATATTCTTCCCAGTCGGTAGCCACATGCACATAGCCGCTATGCTTCAGTCGTTCGCTCAGCAGTGCAATGAATTGTGGCTGAATCAGGCGGCGCTTGTGATGGCGCGCCTTGGGCCACGGGTCGGGGAAAAAAATATGCGCACCGTCGAGACACTCGGGCGACAGCATGCGCTGCAATACTTCCACTGCGTCGTGCTGGATGATGCGCAGATTGCTCAAGCCGGATTCCTCGATCTGCTTCAGCAGACTACCCACGCCGGGCGTGTGCACATCGATGGCGAGATAGTCGTTCTGCGGATGCGCCTGGGCGATGGCAGCGGTGGTTTCACCCATGCCGAAACCGATCTCGAGAAATTTGGGCGCGCTCCTGCCAAAAACTTTATCCAGATCGAGCAGATCGTCCGCAAACGGAATGCCGTACAGCGGCAGCAAGGTTTCGTGCGCGCGGCGCTGCGCGTTGGAGACGCGCCCCTGGCGGAGCACAAAACTGCGAATGGGGCGATGTTCTGACATGTGTGAATAACGATCCGGCAGCAGCCGGAAATCAGGCAGCCTGGTCTTTGCCGCTGCTGGCGATGACGCCGCTGACCGGTGAACTGGGACTAGCGCTATAGAGTTTCTTCGCCATGCGTCCGGCCAGATAGGCCTCGCGCCCGGCCTCCACCGCTTTTCTCATGGCGGAAGCCATCAGCACCGGTTGTTGCGCGGCGGCAATGGCGGTATTCATCAGCACCCCGTCGCAACCCAGCTCCATCGCGATGGCCGCATCCGAAGCCGTGCCCACGCCCGCATCCACCAGCACCGGCACCTTGGCGTTGTCGATGATAATCTGCAGATTCCACGGATTCAGAATGCCCATGCCGGAACCGATCAGCGAAGCCAGCGGCATCACCGCGACACAGCCGATCTCCTCCAGTTGCCGCGCGAGGATGGGATCATCCGAGGTATAAACCATTACCTGAAAGTTTTCCTTCACCAGGATTTCCGCAGCCTTGAGCGTTTCCACCATGTTGGGGAACAGCGTCTTCGGGTCGCCGAGTACTTCCAGCTTCACCAGGCTGTGGCCGTCCAGCAATTCGCGCGCGAGCCGCAAGGTGCGCACCGCATCCTCCACCGTGTAGCAGCCGGCGGTGTTGGGCAGCAGGGTATATTGCGAAGGTGGTAGCACGTCCAGCAGGTTCGGCTCATCCGGGTTCTGGCCGATGTTGGTGCGGCGGATCGCGACGGTGATGATCTGCGCGCCGCTCGCGTCTATTGCCGCGCGCGTCTCGGCGAAATCCTTGTATTTGCCGGTGCCGACCAGCAGCCGCGAGGAATAGGTCTTGCCGGCGATGATGAGATTGTCCATGGAGTCCTGAATTGTTTACTGCGGAAAATGCCAGTCTGTGCGTGAAATAATTTAGGTAGTCTGTTAAATCTCCCCGTTCGCCCTGAGCCTGTCGAAGGGTGTGGGATGAACTGGTTAAGTCCGCTCTTACCTAGCCGCCGCCCACTGCCACCACGATTTCCAGCCGGTCGCCATCCGCCAGCACCTGCTCACCGAACTGGCTGCGCGGGACGATTTCGCCGTTGCGCTCGACCGCGATACGCTTGCCTTGCAACGCCATGTATTCCAGCAGTTGCGTGACATTCAGCGGAGTATCGAAGTGCTGCGGCTGACCGTTGAGGGTGACCTGTATCATGTGTGCGTCTGGAATCGGGTGAGCTTGCGGTGTCTGCGCAGCTTACCTATAAGGGTGTTGATTCTACTTGCGTTGCCCGCATTACTCAATCGTTTGCCGGTCGCAGTAGTGCAATGCCCGTTACGGTTAGCACCGGGATTGAATCTTGACAGTGCAGGCATAAATAGGCGACATTGCCGCATGATAGATTTGTTGCCCATACTCGGACAGGTTACTCGATCAGCTCCTTACCGCTTGCGAGTTCATTACACCATCCAGACCTGAAAAAGGAAAGTGACTTATGTTCAAGAATATTTTTGTCACTTCTATCGCGCTCTTGATCGCAGCATGCTCCGCAATCCAGCTTACCTCAGTTGGGTTGGTATATGCGACATCAAATACACCAACTCCACTCAAAACCAGTCAAGAACAAAAGGCCGATACCGGCAAGGCTGCAAAGGATGCCAAACACGCACAGAATGAATCCGGACGCCCCTCGCTTTCCGTGACTGTCGATAATCCGATCACAATACAAAAAAGTAAACAGGATCGTGATGCTGAGACTAGCAATAGCAAGCACAAAGCGTCTAATGAGTGGTGGCTTATTTTCTGGACCGCTGTTCTTGCTTGCATCACCTTGTTGTTGGCCGGTATAACTGGTGTTCTCGCCAGATACACCTATAAATTATGGTTTGATACCGGCGAGACCAGCAAGCGACAAGCTCATGAGGTGCAATCTTCGCTTAGGCTCTCCGAAAAAGCTGCCAATGCCGCTAAGGAAAGCGCCGATGTATTTAAGGCTAACTTCGTCGCGAGCAATCGCCCGTGGCTGTATATTGACGCGAAAATTAAAGGCCCAATTGATTTCATGAGAGAACCAATAATGGTCCCAATTGAATACACCGTTACAAATAGCGGGCATTCGCCCGCGCTGAGCGTTTGGATTACTGCTGAACTTATCGTCCATAACCTCGGTCGCGCCGCATGGGATATTCAACGCGACTATTGCGACGGGATGCGACGGACTTTCTTAGAAAACCAGGTTGGCGACCCCAAGGCGGCCCGCGTAGTCGCATTCCCCTACCGTCCATACATTGAGACTGCCTATTATCAAATTGACCCAGAGCAACTTAGGGCGGCTATAAATGTCACTGGGAGTTACGCCCAATCTCTCCTGATCGGATGTGTGAACTATCGAACCAGCGTGGACTCTGATGCACACCAAACACGATTCATTTTTGAGTTCCGTCGTCCGGATGGTATTCCTGCTGTCGTATGGAGTGTGCCCAAGACTCCAGCCGACGAAATTAGCCTGGGTCGTTATTTCATCGGTGATGTTGCGGACTGAAGCTATCCGAGCGAGCAGAAAGAAACTACCTGCCCAGCTATATAATAGGGGGGACAGACCACGGTTCGAATGATCCAGAGAAATACCATCTACCCCAGCTACACATAAAAGCAAAGAAAGCGTACACGTACGCTACTGCACCTTGCCAAAACTCGGGTCAACCGGCAAACGATTGAGTAATCCCGTCAACGCAAGTAAAATCGCGTCACTTGCGGGTGTAGCTCAATGGCAGAGCAGAAGCTTCCCAAGCTTACGACGAGGGTTCGATTCCCTTCACCCGCTCCACTCTCTCACTCTGCCACGTGTGAACTTCGCCGCCAAACTGATCCGCTGGCAACAACTCCACGGCCGCCACCACCTTCCCTGGCAGAACACGCGCGACCCGTATGCTGTGTGGCTATCAGAGATCATGCTGCAGCAGACCCAGGTAGCCACGGTCGTGCCTTATTACCTGCGCTTCTTGCAACGTTTTCCCGATGTCAGCAGCCTTGCATCAGCGCCGCTCGACGAAGTGTTGGCGCTGTGGAGCGGCCTCGGTTATTACGCGCGCGGCAGGAACCTGCATCAGGCAGCGCAGTCGATCGTCAACCAGCATGGCGGAAAATTTCCGCGCGACGTTGAGACAATCCGGCAACTCCCCGGCATCGGCCGCTCCACTGCCGCCGCCATCGCGGTATTCGCTTATGGCGAACATTGCGCGATACTCGACGGCAACGTCAGGCGCGTTTTCGCGCGCTGCTTCGGCATTGACGGCTATCCCGGAGAAAAAAAGACCGAAACCCTGCTGTGGCGCAAAGCAGAACAATTGCTGCCGGAGAAAAAAACTAAGGGGGAAATCGAAACCTACACCCAGGCGCTAATGGATCTGGGTGCGACTGTCTGCACCCGCAGCCAACCCCAGTGCACTGCCTGTCCGCTGCAACCGGATTGCGTTGCGTTCAAGGAGCAACGCGTGGACCAACTACCCACCCCGAAGCCGCACAAACCGCTGCCGCAAAAAGAAACCGTGCTGCTATTGTTGCTGCGACACGGCGAGGTCCTGCTGGAAAAACGCCCACCCACCGGCATCTGGGGCGGGCTGTGGTGCCTGCTGGAAATGCCGCTGGACGAAAATGCCGCTGCCTATTGCGCGCGCCAGTTCGGTTTGAAAGTGCAGCCGCTACCGGAGTTGCCGCCGCTGGATCACAGCTTCACCCATTTCAAGCTGCGTATTCATCCGCGCCCGCTGCAAGTCGTCGCACACACTCCCGCCGCAAGACAGAACGGGGCCATCTGGCTGGCATTCGAAGATGCGCTGGGAGCAGCCATTCCCACACCGGTGCGGAAGCTTCTGCTGCCACTGCATAATAAAGGGCACCTCTAAAAATCCAGATTTCGTCACAATACTTCGTTGCTCACAAAAAATGTTTCCTTACATACCAGTCCATATGCCGCGTCTACATTTTTTGCTCCCGCCTCGTCTTATTTAGAACTTTGAATTTTTAGAGGCACCCTACAGTTGGCTGCCTTGTTCCCGCTGCCGTGGCAAACTGGAATAATGCAGAGTGGTTAGCCGTGAATATCCCTGTTATCCTCGGAAAATGAAAAACTGGCAGGAATGGAGAAAACAGCAGCGCGTCGAATTGATGGCGCGCCGGGAAGCAATCGCGGCGGAAGATCACCACCGCTGGAGCGCAGCCATCACCGCCTCTCTCGAGCAGGGTTTCCCGCTACTGCGGAAAAACGTCGTGGGTTTTTGCTGGCCTTACCGTGCAGAATACGATCCGCGGCCTGCGATGAATTTTTTGCGCGCGCATGGTGCGACGCTGGCTTTACCGGAAGTGCTGGAAAACAGTGCGCCGCTGCGCTTTCGCCAGTGGTGGCCGGAGGCGCCGATGAAAACCGGCGCTTACGCGATTCCCGTACCTGACAATACTGAAGTGATGACAGTCGGCACCATCATCATGCCGCTGGTCGGCTTCGATCAACAGGGTTACCGGCTGGGCTACGGCGGTGGTTATTTCGACCGCACGCTGGCGGCCATCGACCCACGTCCGCTGACTATCGGCGTGGCGTTTGAGATGCTGCGGCTGGACAGCGTGCATCCGCAGCCGCATGACATTGCGATGGATTTCATCGTGACTGAAGCGGGGATCTACCGGGTGACTGATGGCGGGCTGGTTGCAATTTCCAATGAGGAGTGCGCGGCAGCGCATGCCCTGAAATAGAGAGGTTTAGTTTTCCTCGCCCCAGCGCGGCAGCAGCGTATGCGCGATGCCGAGATGATCGAGGATGCGCGCCACGACGAAATCCACCACATCCTGCACCGTCTCCGGATGGTGATAGAAACCCGGGTTGGCGGGCAGGATCACCGCGCCGCTGCGCGCAAGCTTCAGCATGTTTTCCAGGTGGATCACGGAAAATGGCGTCTCGCGCGGCACCAGGATCAGTTTGCGATTTTCCTTCAGCATCACATCCGCCGCACGCTCGATCAGATTCTGACTCAAGCCCGCAGCAATGGCGGCCAGCGTCCCCATGGTGCAGGGGCAGACCACCATCGCATCCGCCGGATTGGAACCGGAAGCCACTGGCGCAAACCATTCCTCGCGCCCGAATACGCGCAACTGCCCATCAGCGGCGTTGAAGCGGCGGCTGAACAACTGCTCCACTTCCTTGGCACGTGACGGCAGTGCCAATTGCATTTCCTGCTGCGCGACGATCTGCGCCACTTGCGAATACAGCAGATAAACACGGTTGCCGCTCGCCAGCAGCATTTCCAGCAGGTGGATGCCGTAGGGCATACCGGATGCGCCGGTGTAGGCCAGGGTGATGGTTAGGGGTGAACTCATTTTTAGAGGCGCCTTTCTGCTTTGTCAGTTAGCCGTTGGTAATGCTATCACCGGCAAGGTGGTTGCAGGTGGCATTCGGCATCCATCTTCTTCAGCAGGGAGTGGTTCTGTTCAGGAACTCAGGTCGCGGTGCCGCACCAATACCTGATTCTCAGCAGTGAAATACTGTGCCAGGCGTTCGGCGAAATACACCGAACGATGCCGGCCGCCGGTGCAGCCGATAGCCACGGTCAGATAGTTGCGGTTATCGCTGATGAAACACGGCAGCCAGTCGCCGACAAACCGCTGGATATCGTCGAACATGCGATTGACATTGCTGTCCGCGGCCAGAAATTCGATTACCGAGTCATCCTTGCCAGTTAGTAGCCGCAACTGCGCCTCGTAATGCGGGTTGGGCAGGCAGCGCACGTCGAACACCATGTCGGCATCCAGCGGCACGCCATGCTTGAAACCGAATGACTGAAACAGCAGCGTCAGGCACGAACGGTCGAGACCGATGAAATCCTTGATCCAACCACGCAATAAGCTGGCGCTCAAATCACTGGTATCGATGCGGTGCGCCAGATCGTGTATCTCTTCCAGCATCTCCCGCTCCGACTGGATGCATTCGGGCAGGGTCAGGCGATCGTCACTCAATGGGTGGCGGCGACGAGTTTCGGAAAACCGCTTTACCAACACATCGGTCCTGGTTTCCAGAAACAACAGG
>JAYUYT010000041.1:0-15624 GCA_043752345.1 Nitrosospira sp. | reverse complement strand
GCTCGCAAGGAGCCGCTTCCAAAAATCAGGCAAAAGGATAAATAAGATGTTGATCGACTGGAATCACTTCACCCCGTGGTCCGCGCTGGCAGGCGGGATGGGCATTGGTATCGCGGCAGCGCTGTTCGCATTGCTGAACGGGCGTATTGCCGGAATCTCCGGCATAGTCGGCGGATTGTTCAAGCTGCAGACGGGTGATATCGGCTGGCGCATGGCTTTTGTTGCGGGACTGGTCGCTGCGCCGCTGGTATGGCAACTGTTTCATAGCCGGCCCACTTTTCAGATTGATACCGGCTACGGCATGCTGGCGCTGGCTGGTCTGACGGTCGGCATCGGCACACGCTACGGCTCTGGTTGTACCAGTGGTCACGGGGTTTGCGGAATGTCCCGATTGTCGCCGCGCTCCATCGTAGCCACCCTGGTATTCATGGGCACGGGCTTCGTCACCGTTTATCTCATACGACATGTATTCGGCGGGTAGAAATCAAATGGCCAACATCACTGCATTGCTGGCGGGTCTGATCTTTGGGCTGGGACTTATTCTGGCAGGAATGGCGAATCCGGCCAAAGTTCTGGCGTTTCTCGATATTACCGGATCATGGGATCCTTCTCTCGCATTGGTCATGGGAGGCGCGATTGCCGTGGGATCAATCGCTTTCGCCGTAGCCGGCAGGCGCAGCCGCAGCTATCTGGGGCTGCCTATGCACTTGCCTACAGCGCGCGTGATCGATAAGCGTCTGGTACTGGGGAGTCTTGCATTCGGCATCGGCTGGGGGATAGCGGGTATTTGTCCCGGGCCGGCGCTGGTTCTGCTGGGAGCCGGCAGCAGCAAAGGCATCGTGTTTGTGGCGGCAATGTTGCTGGGAATGGGGATTTTTGAAATTCTAGAAAAACCCAAATCCGTTGACCGGTCCAAAACTGGCCAGCATGTCTAAGGAATCGCTGAACAAATCCCGCGCAGGCGTGGTGTTGGTTCTGCACGAAAGGCGGAGGCGTTTATGAAAACGAAAGCAGATTTGCCCAGTATTGCGGCGATACGTGCATCGGCGACAGGAGCCTGTTCCATGCTGAGAGTGCTGGCAAACGAAGACAGGTTACTCATTTTGTGTCAGTTGATCCAGGGTGCTAAAAACGTCGGTGAACTGGAAGAGCTGCTGGATATTCGCCAGCCTACGCTGTCACAGCAGCTTACCGTGTTGCGTGCAGAAGGGCTGGTCACAACCGAGCGCAAAGGCAAATATATTTATTACAGCCTTGCCAGCCGCGAAGTGATCCAAATCATACAGACTCTATCCGATCTTTATTGCGACAAGGGCCATTGAGTCATGGAGCAGCAAGCGCTCCAGATAACCAGTGTGCTGCTTGGTTCTCTTGTCGGCGTCACGCTCGGGCTTACCGGCGCAGGCGGCGCCATCATCGCGGTTCCCCTGCTGATCTTTGGTTTGCATCTTGCCGTTGCCGAGGCGGCGCCCATTGCGTTGCTTGCCGTGGGTCTGTCGGCTGCCATTGGCGCCATGCTGGCGCTGAAGTTGGGGAGGGTGCGATACCGGGCGGCCGGATTAATCGCTATTAGCGGTGTCCTGACTGCACCCATCGGCATCTGGGCAGCGCATAAATTACCCAACGCGCCTCTGACCCTGTTGTTTGCCATCGTACTGGCGTACGTTGCGCTTCACATGCTGCGCCAGAGCAGGACGGCTGCTGCCAGGATTGAAGCATTACCTCCCGCCGCTGTACCCTGCCAATTGGATGCGGCCATCGGCCGTCTGATCTGGACCGAGCCTTGTGCCAGGGCGCTGGCAATTTCAGGTGCTGTCGCGGGCTCTTTGTCGGGTCTACTGGGGGTTGGCGGCGGTTTTGTCGTGGTGCCCGCACTCAGGAAGGCTACCAATCTGCAGATGCAATCCATACTTGCAACATCACTGGCGGTGATCGCGCTCATTTCTGCAACCGGCGTTGCCTCAGCCGTTTTACTTGGCGGAATGAATTGGTCAATCGGCCTGCCATTTGCCGCTGGTGCAATCATCGGAATGTTGGCAGGCGGAATATTTGCCAGGCGTTTCGCGGGTCCAAAACTGCAGCAGAGCTTTGCTGTTCTCGCGCTGTGTGTGGCGCTGGGAATGGCTGCTAAAGTGTTGCTGGCCGCGGGTAGCATTAGTGTTTAACGGGAGGGCCGCGCGATTATCGGCTACACAGTTGTAGTGGTGTCGATAAAATTTCTGGTAAAATTACGGATTCTCAAAGAGCCCCGCAAGGAAGAACTGCCATGACTTACGTAGTAACTGAAAACTGTATCAAGTGTAAATATACCGATTGCGTAGACGTATGTCCGGTGGACTGCTTCCGTGAAGGCCCCAATTTTCTGGTGATTGATCCTGATGAGTGTATCGATTGCACCCTGTGTGTGGCCGAGTGCCCGGTAGAGGCAATTTTCGCCGAGGATGATGTGCCGGATAATCAGCAGAACTTCATCGCGCTCAATGCCGATTTGTCAAAAGTCTGGGGACCCATCATCGAGAAGAAAGATGCTCCGCCCGATGCCGACGAATGGGCGAAAGTGACCGACAAACTGGATAAGCTGGAACGCTGATCCGACATAGCGGTAGCTTGCCCCACCGCATGTCCATCACCCTTAAATTTCCGCAAGTTACTCCCACCGATGTTTTCGCACATCTTGCAGTCGGCCTGAAAGCCGACTGCACGGTCGTTACTCCCAACCGGCGGCTCGCAGTGGCACTTAAACGCGAGTTCGACGCTGCCCAGGCCGTTCAAGGAATCAGTCTCTGGGATACGGCCGACATCCTGCCATTTCCCGCATTTATCGAACGCGCTTACGCGGACGTGCTTTACTCCGGACAGGCAACCGTGCTGCCTATTCTGCTTACTACTGCGCAGGAACAGGCATTGTGGGAGGACGCCATCCGTCGTACGGATACGGCTCTGCTTGCGGTCGCGGAAACTGCACGGCTCGCACGCGAAGCGTGGCAGCTCGCGCATGCATGGCAGCTTCTTCCGCAGCTCAGAAATTTTCCGCTGAATGAAGACGGCAAAGCATTCCAGGATTGGTCGCAGCATTATGCGCGCGCTACCGGGCGCAAACAGCAAACCGACAGCGCGCGTCTGTATGATCTGGTGGCTGGATTGTGGCAGCACGCAGCGGTAAAAAAACCACAGCGCCTGATCTGCTATGGTTTCGACATTATCACGCCGCAGCAGGCAACGTTGCTGAGCAAACTCGAGGCAGCCGGTTGCGAAGTGCTGCTGGCGCAATCGCAGTCGCAACTGCGGCTGCACCATGGCATTGTGCAGCGCGTCACAGGCGCCGACAGCCGCGATGAGATTCAATATGCGGCGGTGTGGGCGCGGGCGCGGCTCGAGACTGACGCTGCAGCGCGTATCGGCATTGTGGTGCCGGATCTCGCCAGGCGACGCAGTGCGATCATGCGCATTTTCAGTGCGGTGATGGAACCGGACGTACAGTGTGTATTGCCGGATGCTGCGCAGCGCACATTGCCATTCAACACCTCGCTCGGCATGGCGCTAACTTCATATCCGCTGGTCAGCACCGCGTTCCTGCTGCTCGAGCTGGCCGGACGGGAAATTGAGTTTGAACGTGCGAGCCGTTTGTTGCGCTCGCCATTTATTGCCGGCGGCGAGACTGAAATGACTGGCCGCGCACGACTCGACGCCCAGTTGCGCCAACGTGCCGAACCGGTGTTGACGCTCAACCGGCTGCTTATGCTGATTGCACGCGACGGGGGGAATTGTCCGATCCTCAAGCAGCGCTTGTCCGCGCTGGCCGAATTCCGCAAGGCAAATCTGTTCGGCGCACAGCCGCCCTCAGCGCTGGCCAAAGCCATTTCCGCAACGCTGCAGATTGTCGGCTTTCCCGGCGAGCGCAGCCTCGATTCAGCCGAATACCAGACCCTGAAAAAATGGCACGAAGTCGTCGCCGATTTCGCCGCACTTGACAGCGTCATAGCGCGCACCGGCTACAGCGAAGGGCTGTCGCGCCTGCGCCGCATGGCGGCAGAAACCTTGTTCCAGCCCGAGACAGCAGATGTTCCCATTCAGATACTCGGTGTATTCGAAGCTGCAGGCATGGAATTTGATCACCTGTGGGTGATGGGATTGTCCGATGAAGTCTGGCCGCAGCCACCGCGTCCGAATCCGTTCCTGCCGGTCGAGCTGCAACGCGCGGCAAAGCTGCCGCAGGGTTCTGCCGCTGAATCGCTCGAGCTGGCGCGCCGACTCACCGCTGACTGGCTATGCAGCGCGGATGAAGTCATTCTGAGTCATCCACGGCACAGCATGGATCGCGGCGGCCAGGAACTCATGCCCAGCCCATTGATCACGCACATTGCCGAAAGTGAGCCTGCACTCGCATCGATACCAGCCGCTTATGCTAGCCACCGCGATCTGATCCACGGCGCCGGTCAGCTTGAACACAGCGAGGATGCTAAAGCGCCTGCGCTCGATCAGACGGCGCACGCCATCAGCGGTGGCACAACGGTGATAAAAGATCAGGCAGCCTGTCCGTTTCGTGCGCTGGCACTGCACCGGCTCGGTGCGCAGAGTCTGCAGGCCCCGCACACCGGACTGGATGCGCGGGAGCGCGGCACGCTGGTGCATCGTGTGCTCGCACAGGCGTGGAAACAACTCAAGAGCAGCAATGCGCTCGCTGCGATCAGCAGCGATGAGCTCGAAGCAATGCTGAAACAGGCTGCCGCAGAGGCGATTGCATACATCCGCAAAGACCGGCCGACCACGCTCGCCGGACGTTTCGCGGAAATCGAACAACGGCGCCTGGTGCGGCTGGCACGCGCATGGCTCAACGCAGACAAAGAACGCGGCGATTTCACCGTCATCGCCTGCGAAGACAAACGCAGCATTGAAATCGGTGGGCTGGCGTTGACTACCCGTCTCGACCGCGTTGACGAGCTTGCTGACGGGCGCCGCATCGTCATCGATTACAAGACTCGCGCACCGTCGGTTGGCACCCTACTCGGCGAGCGTCCGGACGAGCCGCAATTGCCGCTGTATCTGGTCACTGCCGAGCCGGATGCCGCCGCAGTTGCCTTTGCCCAGGTCAGGATGGGCGCCATGCAATTCACCGCACTGGCGCGCGACGACAATCTGTTGCCCGGAGTGAAAGCCTTCGCCGAATCGCGCCAACGTGAGCGACATGGCTCATGGGAAGAACTGATTGCGGCCTGGCGCACTGATCTTACTAGTCTTGCCGCAAGTTTCCGCAGCAGCGATGCCCAAGTCGATCCCAAGAAATATCCATTTACCTGCCGCAATTGCGACATGCAGCCGTTCTGCCGCATCTACGAACGCAGCGAGAGCGCATTTTCCCGGGAGGAGGGGGAATGAGTACTACGCCCATTCCGGATCTTGCCGAGCGCCGTCGCGCGCTTGACCCGGCGCAATCGTTCATCGTGCAGGCGCCGGCCGGGTCGGGCAAGACCGGGCTGCTGATCCAGCGCTATCTGCGGCTGCTGGCGTGTGTCGAGGCGCCGGAAGAAATCATCGCGATTACCTTTACCCGTAAAGCCGCAGCGGAGATGCGCGAACGGGTGCTGGCAGCGCTGGTGCAGGATGGCGCTCCACCCGCAACCGAGCATGAACAACTGACCCGCGAACTGGCACATGCGGCTTTGCAGCGCGACGCTGCAGCAGGCTGGCAGATTGCCGCGAATCCGGCGCGGCTGCGCATCCAGACTATCGATTCGTTATGTGCTGCCCTTACGCACCAGATGCCGCTGCTGTCAAAATTTGGTGCGCAACCGAAAAGCGTCGAGGACGCCTCCGAACTCTATCTGGAAGCGGCGCGCGCGACCATCGAGCTGGTTGAGGGTGACGATGCAGTGGCGCAGGATGTCGAGCGCTTGCTCGAGCATCTCGACAATGACGTGGCCCGTATCGAAATGCTGCTGGCCGACATGCTGGCGCGGCGTGACCACTGGCTGCGGCATATCCACGGCAGAGACCGCGATGAGCTGGAAGCAGCACTGAAAAATGCGCGGCGCGAAGCACTGGAACGCGTGTCCGGCATGTATCCCGTCCCAGCGCAGGGCGAGTTGACCGAAATTGCACGCTATGCTGCCGCCAATCTGGCCGCTGCCGGCAGGAATTCTCTGCTGGGCGTGTGTGACGAACTCGCTGCATTGCCGGGCAGCGAAGATGATGATGTCGTGCTGTGGCGTGGCATTGCTGAACTGTTGTTGACCAAAGAAGGCGATTGGCGTAGACAGCATGATGTCAAGAATGGTTTTCCGCCGGGTAGCAGCAAGGCCGAGAAAGAAATTTCGAAATCATGGAAAAAACGCGCACTTGTATTGATCGCTACGCTCAAGGAAAACGATACGTTGCGCCAGGCGCTGCATGATATGCGCCGCCTGCCACCGCCCGCTTATACCGACATGCAATGGGAGGTACTCGGTGCGATCACCCGCTTGCTGCCGCACGCCGTTGGCCAACTCAAGCTCGTGTTTCAGGCGCGCGGCCAGGTGGATTTCACCGAAGTCGCGCAGGCTGCGCTGCTTGCGTTGGGCGAGCCCGATGCGCCGACCGATCTCGCGCTTGCGCTCGATTATCGCATCCGGCATTTGCTGATCGATGAGTTCCAGGATACGTCGATCAGCCAGTATGAGCTGGTGGCAAAGCTTATTGCCGGCTGGGAGCCGGGAGACGGCCGCAGCCTGTTCGTGGTTGGCGACCCGATGCAGTCCATCTACCGTTTTCGCGAGGCCGAGGTTGGATTGTTCCTGCGTGCGCGTGCGGCGGGGATCGGCAACCTCGCGCTGCAGCCGGTTGCGCTGTGTGCTAATTTCCGTTCGCAGCGCGGTATTGTCGGCTGGGTCAATGCCACTTTCGCGCAGGTGATGCCGGCACAGGAAAATATCGCTGCCGGTGCGGTGCCATACACATCATCCGTCGCCACGCACGCAATACTTTCCGGCACGGCAGTCAATGTGCACGCATTTTTCAATGATGACCATGTGACCGAAGCGGCGAAAGTGGTGGAGATCATCAAGCAGGCGCAGCGCGATGATCCGTCCGCCACGGCCGCAATCCTGGTGCGCAACCGTGGCCACTTGGGCGAAATCGTACCGCGGCTCAACGCAGCCGGACTGCGTTTCCGCGCAATCGAGATCGAAGGCCTCGGCTACCGGCCCGTGGTGCAGGATTTGCTGGCGTTGACGCGCGCGCTGGCGCATCCGGCCGACCGCCTGGCGTGGCTGGCAGTGCTGCGCGCGCCGTGGTGCGGCCTCACGCTCGCCGATCTGCATGCGCTGGCCGCATTGCAATCTGCCTCTGCCTTTGACGGCACCGAGCGCACCGTGTGGGAACTGCTCAACGATGACGCGCGTATGGCGGCAGTTTCCGCCGATGGTGGCGCGCGACTGCAGCGCGTACAGGAAGTGTTGCGAGATTGCATTGGCAACCGCTGCCGTTCATCGCTGCGCACGCTGGTCGAAGCAGCATGGCTGGCGCTGGGCGGTCCAGCTTGTGTCGGCGATGTGACCGATCTCGCAGATGCTGAAATCTATTTTGATTATCTGGAAGCGCATGAGGAAGCGGGTAGCATTCCTGAGCTGGCGCTGTTCGAGCAGGGGCTGGCCCGACTCTATGCGCTGCCCGATCTGGGGGCTGACGACAGGCTGCAGATCATGACCATTCACAAAGCCAAGGGCCTCGAGTTTGATCATGTGATCGTGCCCGGCCTCGGCCGTTTGTCACGCAGCAACGACAAGAAACTGTTCATGTGGATGGAACGCCCACGTGCAACATTTGCTGGCGGCGAAGACGGCAGCACTGACTTGTTGCTTGCACCGATTCAGGAAACCGGTGCGGATGGCGATCCCATCTATGCCTGGCTGGAGAAGCTGGATGCCGATAAAGAGTATTTTGAGGACCAGCGTCTGCTCTACGTTGCGGCGACACGTGCCAGGCAGCGCCTGCATCTGCTGGGCAGCACCCGCCTTGTTCCCGACCACGATGGCGTGATCGAGCCGCGATTGCCTGCCGGGAAATCTTTGCTGGACAAGCTCTGGCCAATGATTGCACCGGATTACGCTGCGGCTGCCTCACGGGCAATGCTTACGCATACGCCGCTTGCTCCGGAGGGCGAGGAAATTGCAGAAGAAAAGCTCTCTGTCGATCAGTCGCTGCACCGCCTTGCATCCGGCTGGACATTGCCCGCCGCGCCGCCGCGGGTGGAATGGAGTCCGCCACCAAGCATGACGCAGGCGCAGGATCAGATCGAATTTTCTTGGGTGGGCGAAACCGCGCGCCATGCCGGCAACGTGGTACACCGCTGGCTGCAGCGCATCGCCGCAGACCAGATGCAAGGCTGGGATGCGGCACGGATAATGAGCCTGCGCGCCACTTTCAGGCACAATCTGCGCGCATGCGGCATCAGCGACAGCGAGATGGACGCAGCCAGCGGGCGCGTGATGACGGCGCTCACCCATGCGCTCAGCGATACGCGCGGCCAGTGGCTGCTCGGCTCGCAGCAGGAGGCCCAGAACGAACTGCGCCTGACCGCGCTGATTGATGGCATGCAGATGAATCTGGTGATCGACCGCACCTTCCGCGATGCACATGGCCAGCGCTGGGTGGTGGACTACAAAACCAGCAGCCATGAAGGCACCGATGTGGAAGGCTTCCTCGACCGCGAGCAGCAGCGCTACCGCGCCCAGCTCGAGCGCTATGCCGCGCTCATGCGCAGGATCGATGAGCGACCGGTGAAATTGGGGTTGTATTTTCCGCTGCTGAAGGGTTGGCGGGAGTGGGAGGGTGGCGGGTGAAGGGGAGCAGGCGGCAGCCGGTTAGGTGTTCCACTCATTCTCACCGCAGACCACAGTTTTTCTCAGGGCACGAAGATAAAAATGAGCGTTTGACAGCGATACTTAAGGCGAGGACACTTTGGTGCGTGCGGTTGAGTTTTCTATCCTCAGGAGGATTTAATCCGAACCCGGCCCTTTTGATTCGTCAGGGCTTCATGCACCCGTTCCGCCAAGCGGGCTTCGGCAAACTCCTCAAAGGCGCGTGAGAAGGTGGATTCGGAGGGCAGTTTCCGGCATGGCGAGAAACCGCAGATGCGCCGCAGGGCGCGATCAATCGTCAGACGCTCGATTAACCCTCGCGTCGTGGTCAGTCCCAATACGGACTTGGCCACAAACGCGTTTGCCAGCCAGGATCGCTCATGCGGCGGACGTCCTTCTCCGCACCACGACGAATACACAAACTCCTCGATACGTACCCATTCCAGGGTATGGATGACTTTCTCCAGCTTCGGCGTCAGTGCGCCAACGTCGATCCTCAATTCAGGCAGCAATTCGTGCTGAATCACATTCCATCGTTGCATGATCAGGGCGCGTCGGATAGTATTCACTTTGCGGACTTTATGATGTTGGCGTCGAAACCGTATCATGCCAGAAATGGCAGTCCGCACCCTCCAATTTCGTCTCTCACCGCAGAAAAATCAGGCTCATAGTTGTGATTTTGCAAGAGGCTCAGTGTTGTTTAAAATGCCCTACATAAGCCTGAATGGTAAGAATATAGCCTTCGTTCATGTTCCCAAAACCGGGGGGACAACCGTCGAAAACTGGCTTATGAAGCTAGCACCATTACAACTAATCAACCGAAAGTATACTGCCGATGCTTCCATGAAATGTAGCCCGCAACACTATACAATGAAGGATTTGACGGATATGTTTGGCGAATCATTCTTTAGTTATAAGTTCATGTTTGTTCGCAATCCCTATGATCGTTTAGTGAGTGAGTACAAATACCAAAATCGTTTAGTGAGTAAGTACAAATACCAAACGGCTGGTTTCCGTTTCCGAATTAACAAATGGGTTGGATCGCTTTGGAACCAAAAGCCTGACCCGACCCTACCTACCTTTTCGCAGTGGCTAAACCGCTCTTTAGAGCAACAACTTAAATTCCCATCCAGTGGCGATAACCACTTCAGGCCGCAATGGGAATTCGGCGGCGAAGGGGTGGAAGTTTTTAAGCTCGAGGACGGCTTAGAATATGGCCTCACAAAAATTGCCAGACAAATTAGTGTGGCGCCCCCTAAGATGGTCCGCCGAACCAATACAAGCAAAAATTCTCGGGAAATAATAATTTGGGAGGAGAGGGACCGCGAACTAGTGCGCAACCATTACGCCCGAGACTTTTCTGAGTTTAACTATCCACTATAAGCATACCCTGTATTTATATATCACAAGACTGGCCTTGCCCGCGAAGAAATGTATTTCTTAACTGAGGATAAAATTCAAGTTAAGGAGACGTAAAATAAAAGCGGAAAAAGGCGAGAGCGCGGCATATACGCTGACACTTGTCTGGTAGTAATTAAAGGGCCAGGCACGAATTATCCAAGCCTGAATAAGTCGCGCAACTCCTCATTGCCCAGATTGCCTATCCAGTTTTCGCCTATGCCGACGGTCAGGTCGGCGAGTTGACGCTTGGATCGGATCATGTCGTTGATGCGCTCTTCGAAAGTGCCACGGGTAATGAAGCGGTGCACCTGTAACGAAAATGGGTCAGACTCGACTTATTTGTTTAACTCGTGGCGATGGCAAGATATAAGCGGCACGAATTAACCACTAAACCGCTCCAGCCAAGCCCCCGGCTCACGATGTTGATGAAAGAATGAAACTACCAGCAACTCGTCCGGGCTTGGGAGATAGATTAGCGTGTAAGGAAACTTACGAAATAGCACTCGGCGGAATTCTTCTTCGATGCGTAAATGACCCAATGGATTGCGAAGTGCAGACGCTACTGCCGCGTCAGCGGCTCTGGCGAACTCAAAGCCAAGCCCCAACGCTTTGGATTCATACTAAGCCTGAGCCTCCAGAAGTTCTTGCTCTGCCTCTGGACGGAGCACAATCAACATCAGGGTTTATTCGGAAATAATTTAGATTGAGCCTGTTCCCACGGGACGGCTGTGGAAGGATCAGCACGGTGCGCCGCAACGCGACGATGTAGCTCAGTCTTTTGGGCTTGTGACAACTCAACGGTATTTGGTGCCTCCGCAACAATGCTATCCCAGATGTCCTCGACGAGTTGAATGCGCTCGGAGACGGACAACTTCATGTATTCAGTAGTGGCGGCGGGAGTAGGCATGGATGTAGTATAAATCAAGGCCGACGTTAAGGTAAGGGGATGAGAATTAAGGAGGCGATTTGCCGCCTCACTTGAATAGCGGGTTGAATTTGGCGACCAAGGGAAACTGGCCGGGGTTGCGAATAGATTCCACAGCCAGATCAACATCAAGTAGAGGCCAATAGAGATGATTGGGTGTTGGCCATTCGACGGTAGTAATCTGCTCCATAGTGGCCTGCTTGAACCAGGGAAACTCTTCATAGGGGACAAAAAGTTCCTCGTCTTTCAAAAGCAACCAGAAGCCTTTGCTTGATGCCAAGGAAACTTCGACTTCAGAAGTGGCTACGCCAGGCATGGATGATCTCCTCATAATGATTCTGCACCAACAACGATGCTTCATTGATCCGCTTTTGATTCATCGCTGACTCAATCTGGTGGCTCTAAGTCTCACCCAAGCTTGAACAAATCGCACAGCTCCTCATTGCCCAGATTGCCTATCCAGTTTTCGCCTATGCCAACGGTCAGATCGGCGAGTTGACGCTTGGAGCGGATCATGTCATTGATGCGTTCTTCGAAAGTGCCACGGGTGATGAAGCGGTGCACCTGCACGTTTTTTTGCTGTCCGATACGGTAGGCCCGGTCGGTGGCCTGGGCTTCGACTGCGGGGTTCCACCACAAATCATAATGGATCACGCTGGAGGCCGCCGTGAGATTTAGTCCCGTGCCGCCCGCTTTCAGCGACAGGAGGAACACCCGCTCGGTGCGGTCGTTCTGGAATTTCTCCACCATTTCGTCGCGTTTCTTGCGCGAGACTCCACCGTGCAAGAATAGCGGGGCTGATCCATAACGTTTCTCTACCCAGCCTGACAACAGTTTACCCATTTCACGGAACTGGGTGAACACCAGCATCTTTTCATGGCTGGCGTGGATGGTTTCGAGCAGGTCGAGGAACAGCGCAGCTTTGCCGGAAAGAGCCGCATCGTCCTTGCCCTTCTTCAGGTATTGGGCCGGATGGTTGCATATCTGTTTCAGTGCCAGGATCATTTGCAATACCAGTCCTTGGCGCTTGAAAGTGTCGGACTCGCCGTTGATCACGCGCAGGCTTTCGCGCACCACCGATTCATAGAGGGCAACCTGTTCCTGCGACAACTCGCAATACTGATCCTGTTCGATCTTATCCGGCAGGTCGCTGATGATGCTTTTGTCGGACTTGAGGCGGCGCAGCAAAAACGGCGCGGTCACCTTGCGGAAGCGCTGCACGGCGTGCTGATCGTGGTGGCTCTGTATCGGAACCGCAAACTCCTTGACGAAATGGCTGAGGTTGCCCAGGTAGCCCCGGTTGGCAAAATCCATGATGCTCCAGTATTCGGAGAGGCGGTTCTCCACCGGAGTGCCGCTCATGGCGATGAAGGTTTGCGCCGGGATGGCCTTGATCGCCTTGGCCTGAGCCGCTGCCGGGTTCTTGATATTCTGCGCCTCGTCGGCGATCACCATGCGCCAGGATATCTTTTTCAAGGCAGCCTGGTCGGTGCGCACCACGCCATAGGTGGTCAGCAGCACATCCGGGCGCGCCTGTTCCAGTTCCCGTTTGGTCCCGTGGTAGATCGCTGTCGTCAGTGTCGGCGCGAAGCGGGCGATCTCTTTTTGCCAGTTGGTGAGCAGGGTGGTTGGCACGACCACCAGAGCGCCCGCATCCTTGAGCGCGCCTTCTTCCTTGAGCTGCAGGAGTGTGGCAATCACTTGCAAGGTTTTCCCCAAGCCCATGTCGTCTGCGATGACGCTGCCGAAGCCCGCATGATGATTGCGGTAGAGCCATGCGTAGCCCCGCTGCTGGTAGGGACGCAGGGTGGCGTTGAGGTGGTGCGGCAATGGCACTTCACCGATATCGGTCAGTTCCCGGATGACCTGTCTCATAGCCTTGTCCAGCACTATCGGAGTTCCGGCGTATTCCTCGGCCAGCGCGATGAGCAACAACTCTGCGCCTGATAGCGAGGGTGGCTGTTGCAGTTGGGTGCGCAGGCGTTCGATTTCTTCCGGGTCGAGATAGACGTATTCGCTCTTGAAACGGATGATGCCGGAAGCGCTCTTGACCAGCTTTTCGAATTCGGCGCGGGTGAGCAGGCTGTTGCCCAAGGCGATCTTCCAGTCGAAGGCGAACAGATCGTTGATATCGAGAAAGCTGCTGCTGTCACGGGCTTTGGCCGACATCTGCATGGACAGGCGAGGCCGCAGAAGATGATCGAGTCCTTTCGGCAACAGGGCGCGAATGCCGAGCAGGCGGATGACCGGCAAGGTGTCAAAAAGAAAGGCTGGCAACTCCGGCGCGGACATGGGTAGCGGCCGCTTTGCGCCGCTGCTGACATAGCCGTTCAGCGGCGGAAAAAATCCGGATAGCAGGGATACGGTTTGCAGCACGCCGAAGCGCTCCGCCTCCCAGCGTTTGCCGGTGAGCACCTTGTCCAGCGGAACCGGCTTCTCCAGCGGCGTTTCACGGTTCTCGACGGCGAGAGACAAGGCGAAATCATTTGCGGTATTCGCCTCCTCCAGCCATAGCACCGGCGCATGGTTTTGCCGGGACAAATGAAAGCGCGACAGCCAGACTTGAATTCCAGCAGCGATGGAGCCTTCGCCGGGGCCATCGAACACGGCGCGTCCCGTGGTGAAAAACAGACGGGTGATTTTATTACCATCGGATGTGGCGAGTCCATTCCATTGATGGATGTAATGACCGAGCACCAGCGAACACAGTGCTTCGGCCTGCGCTTGTGGCGTCAGCGGCGACTGCTTCCGTCCCTGCTTGAGCACGGCCAATCCGGCTGGCAGGCCTTGCGACAAACGTAGCATCAGGCTCTGGACAGCCCCATCAAGCGTGGCGGGCAACCAGCGCAGTCCGACATGGCCGCCATCAACGGCGAATAATTGCGGGAATATGGCACCCTGCGCCAGGAGGTGCAGGGTCGCCAAGCGGACGTGGTAAAGCGCCGCCACCTGCGGTTGAAAATCCGGAAGGTCAGCAGCGTTTGTCTGCGACAGCGCGTGCAGTATCACATTCCAGTCCGCCATATCTTCCATGCCGGATACGATATGCGCATAGCTTGCATCGAACTGGATCAGCGGCGCATCGCTAGCATGGAAGCGTCGTCCGCTTTCCTGAGTAACGTGAAGCTCGCGCAGCGAGTCCTTTTCCACCTTGCCCGCTTGCGGGAGATAACCAGCGACTTGCCCGCTTGCGGGCTTAGTCGAATGGCTAGTTGTTCTATCAGGGGCGGCATATTTGCCATGACCATTAGGCACGAGCTCCAATTCCTGCCGTGCGGCGCGGCTAATTCGCTTGAGGGTTTTCCCATAGAGCAGACGGAAGTCGCCATGAGGATAGAAAGCTGGTTTCTCAGGAAGGACGCGAACCAGCGTGTCGGCAAGGTTTGGCAGGCCCGAAAAATCGAGCGCGTCGAGCGCGCTGGAGGCATCTGCGGTGGATACCTCGTCGGGTTGCCCTTCCGCGTCGGCTTGCAAGGCCAGCATATCCTTCGCTACGGGCAAAGCAGCCTTCGCTTCCCGCTCGATGGCGATGTTGCGTTCCTTGAGGGCTGCGGTCAGGTCAATGCCGCGCAGGGAAAACACCAGGAAAGGGTTGCCATCAATCTCGCGGCTGACGAGATAGATGGCCGCCGCAAGATGCTTGCACGGCACTGCCCAGTCGGGGCAGGAACAGTGCATATCGAGGTCTTTCCATTTCTCCGGGAATACAGCGATGCCAAGTTGTTTCGCCTGGTCGAGTACCGCAGGATCAAGCTCGCGGTTGAGCATTCTGGCGATGACCACTGGCGATGCGGCCAATGCATCCAGTAGCCGCTTTGCATCTTTACCCGAAACCGGCGGGACGGTGACGCGCACTTCGTAAGGTCTGGGACGCGATCCCTGCACCTTGGCTGAAATGACGCCAGCGTGGATTTCCAGGCTCCTGACCGCGCCCTTGCTGGCATAGGCTCGCCCCCGTGGCAGGCGGTTGTCGTAATCGATGTGGGTGAGAGCTTTCAGCCACTGCTCGCCCCACCAGGTCTGTCCATAAGTTTGTCGTGCCATGAAGTCTGTGTGCGAAAGTTAGAATCCGCTAATCCTGGGCTGGATTAGTGGTGATGATGGGTGGCGCGCATCTGGGGATACTAATCGCCAAGAGGCCAATATTCAACCAGCGAGAGCGGCATCGGCAGCCATCTAAGCGACACAGCGCCAGGAAAATGTGTTTGTGCCGTGGGCTGTATTGGTGCCAGCAATTGGTTGGGCTCTCCGAAATAGGACCGCATCACGCAAAGTAAAGGTACGGTCACATCTGACGCTCGCGGTGGAACTGCAGCCCACTCATGCGCAGGATCGACGAACGGCCAGTGAAATTGGGATTATATTTTCGGTTCATCGTCGTATTAACTGTGATTCTTTATTAGCCTAAGCTCATGTCTAGCTTGCCACAATGAAACAGGATTCTCGTTCGATAATTGGCGAAGT
>JAYUYT010000040.1:0-6592 GCA_043752345.1 Nitrosospira sp. | reverse complement strand
TTCTTCTCGCTGATTCGGGAGCGGCGGTAGTACCTATTTTTAACATTCATCTCAAGAAGTTAGCACACTTTAATAAGTGCTTAACTTCCTAAGACCCTGTGTAAATAAGGTGTAATCCTCAGATGCCACGCTTCATGCTTAAATCCAAACTACGGCGACGGGGCATTTATCTGCTACCCAACCTGTTCACTACTGCCGCACTATTCGCCGGGTTTTATGCCATTGTACAAGCGATGAATGGGCATTTCGAACATTCTGCCGTATCGATTTTCATCGCCATGGTGCTAGATGGACTGGATGGCCGGGTGGCGCGCCTTACACACACCGAGAGTGAATTCGGTGCCGAATATGACAGCCTGTCCGACATGGTCTCGTTTGGAGCCGCCCCTGCGCTGGTGATGTACGAGTGGGCTCTGAAAGATATGGGCAAGCTAGGCTGGATTGCAGCCTTCATTTATTGTGCTTGCGCTGCATTACGTCTGGCACGTTTTAATACCAACCTGGGTGTAGTGGACAAGCGATTCTTCCAAGGCTTGCCCAGCCCCGCCGCCGCTGCGTTAATCGCTGGGTTGATATGGGTGATGCTGGATTTTCAAATCAAGGGGGCAGACATCAGGTGGCTAGCTTGGGCCACAACACTATTTGCTGGCCTGACCATGGTGACCAACCTTCCCTATTACAGCGGCAAGGAAATCAATCTGCGTAAGAGCGTACCGTTCATCACCATTTTGCTGCTAGCGCTGTTCTTTTTTGTGGTGATTCCAAGTCACCCTCCGGTCGTGCTGTTTTGCCTATTCGTGCTTTATGTTTTATCGGGCTATGTTATATGGTTGTGGCGACTGGCGAAAAAAAGAAAGAATGACAGAACACCCAGTACCTGACACCTGACAACCCCCGTTGCACAAACAGAGAAAACCGTTTATATTTGATCGCGTGAAACACATTGACCATAGTCCCCCGCTCTACACCCTGCACAGTCCGCCATTTCTGGCAGAGCTGCTGCGCCTTGCGCGCTAATTACGCAACTTTATCTCTCAAGTTTGTCCCGTGGGATCTGTTCCCCGGATTCCGTATTACAATCGAAACATCTTCCTTGAAACGGAGAACGCCGTGAAAGACCATTTGATTATTTTTGATACCACCTTACGCGATGGTGAGCAGAGCCCTGGTGCATCCATGACCAAGGAGGAAAAAGTGCGTATTGCACGACAATTAGAACGCATGCGCGTAGACGTAATCGAGGCCGGTTTCCCGGCAGCTTCCAACGGCGATTTCGAAGCGGTCAAAGCGGTCGCCGACTGCATCAAGGATAGCACCGTGTGCGGTCTGGCCCGCGCCACTGAAGCCGACATCAAGCGTGCTGGCGAAGCTTTGAAAGGTGCCAACTCGGGACGCATCCATACCTTTATCGCCACTTCGCCGATACATATGGAAAAGAAGCTGCGCATGTCTCCCGAACAGGTGATGGAGCAAGCGGTAAAGGCGGTGAAGTGGGCGCGCCAGTACACCGACAATGTGGAATTCTCTCCTGAGGATGCGGGCCGTTCAGATGTCACTTTCCTCTGCCGGGTGCTGGAAGCGGTCATCGAAGCGGGAGCGACTACTCTCAATATTCCTGACACCGTCGGCTATACCATGCCGGAACAGTTCGGCAGCTTGGTCTGTACCTTGCGCGAGCGTATACCCAATTCCGGCAGAGTGGTGTTCTCGGTACATTGCCACAATGACCTGGGGTTGGCAGTGGCCAACTCATTGTCAGCAGTAATGAACGGTGCACGCCAAGTGGAGTGCACCATCAACGGTCTGGGTGAGCGCGCGGGCAATGCTGCGCTGGAGGAGATCGTGATGGCGGTGCGCACCCGTCAGGATTTTTTCCCTTGCGACACGCGCATAGACGCCACCCATATCGTTCCGGCCAGCAAGCTGGTGTCAGGCATTACCGGCTTTCCGGTGCAGCCCAACAAGGCCATTGTTGGCGCGAACGCGTTTGCGCATGAATCTGGAATCCATCAGGATGGCGTGCTCAAGCACCGTGAAACCTATGAGATCATGCGTGCCGAAGATGTTGGCTGGGGTGCAAACAAATTATTGCTGGGTAAACACTCCGGACGCAATGCCTTTCGCAGTCGCCTGGCGGAACTCGGTATCTCGCTGGAATCAGAAGAGGCACTCAACACCACATTCATGCGTTTCAAGGAGTTGGCTGACAAGAAACACGATATTTTTGACGAGGATTTATACGCGTTGGTATCAGATGAAGCCATGACCTTGCAGGAACAATACAAGCTATTGTCTCTAACCGCGCATAGCGAAACTGGCGAGACACCTCATGCCAAGATAGTAATCGCCGAAGGCGGCAAAGAACTGCAGGCCGAGTCAGACGGCAGCGGGCCGGTGGATGCCACTTTCCGTGCGATTGAGAAAATTCTAGTCAGCGGCGCCGATTTGCAATTATATTCGGTTAACAACATCACCAGCGGCACCGATTCACAGGGTGAGGTTACGGTGCGGCTGCAAAAGTCCGGGCGCATCGTTAATGGCCACGGAGCAGATACTGACATCGTCGTTGCCTCCGCCAAAGCCTACCTCAGTGCACTCAACAAATTGCACAGCAAACTGCAGCAGGCACACCCGCAGGTGTAGCGATACCCCGCGATGCGCCAAGGTGAAATAACGCGCGGCAGCATAAATATCATCATGATTCCATCGGAGTGATTCAATGAAAATGATACGGTACTCCGCCACTTTCTTGCTGTGCCTGTTGCCTTTGCTGTCATCTGGTGCACAAGCACAGGGCTTCTCCTTCAAGGATACTGCGGGCAAAATACACTCCCTTGCTGACTATCGCGGCAAGTGGGTACTGGTGAACTTCTGGGCCACATGGTGCCCGCCCTGCCTAGAGGAAATCCCTGATCTGGTATCACTTTATGAAAGCCGCAAGGATGTTATGGTAATCGGTGTCGTAATGGATTACAGAGACCCAAGAACAGTGTTGAAATTCGTTGATTCCCTGGCAATCTCCTACCCGATTGTATTTGGCAATAAAAGCATCGTCGCACAAATTGGCCCAGTATCGATGCTGCCCACCACGTACTTGTTCAATCCTGCCGGCAAGCCGGCGGCCTACAAAGTGGGGATAATTTCTCGGAAGAGCCTCGAAGATTTCATGCGGAAAAATTCGGCGAATCCCCTGAAAAACAACCCTGGGGGACCGGTTCAGCTAAAGCACAAGTAAACCTAGAAAGCTGGAATTGCTGACCGGGGAAGATATGCTGCTTTTTCCTACTAGCTGCCTTGCCCAACAGTTGCCACCTCTGCTGTAGATGGCGGATAAGCCCAGGTACTGTGCCACGCACTCATTACCAAGTCAGGATAACCTGCTTGTCCCAGGCTGCCGTTGTAGCGCCCAAGTGCGCGGAAGTAATTTCCCTTTTCGATGTCAAGATAATGCCGCAGGATGGTGCAGCCGTAGCGCAAATTGGTACGCAAGTGAAACAGGTTGTGATCACTGACGCCAATCTCCCTTGCCCAGAACGGCATTACCTGCATGTAACCCCGCGCGCCGGCTATGGATACGGCATATTTCTTGAAACCGCTTTCAACCTGAATGACACTTAATACCAACTGTGGGTCCAGTCCAGCACGAACGGCCTCGTAATGAACCGTGGTCAGAAAATCGTCACGCTCTTTTTGACCGGGTATGCGTTTTTCCAGTCGTTTGGTCATGCTGGCGAGCCATGCTTTGCCTTCACTTTCGGATGGAAATGCCAGACGTGGAACCGCCTGGTCGCTCACCGCACGTTGCATCACTGCTTTTACGCTGGCAGAAAGCGGCTCATAGATTTGGGCACCAGCCTGAGCAAAAGTGGGGAATAACAGTAAAAATATCCCGGCTAACTTCCACATATCCTTGATCTCACAAAATTGACTGCATTTTGTAAGGGAATGATCTGAGAGTTGGCGTCACGCCGCCCCTGATATTCGATACTGCCCTCTTTCAGGCCACGTTCACCGATGACGATGCGATGAGGAATACCAATTAATTCCATATCAGCAAACATTATGCCGGGACGTTCGTCACGGTCATCCAGCAAAACTTCGATGCCGGCAGCAGAAAGTTCTTTATACAGTTTCTCCGTCTCCGTTTTCACCTGTACACTTTTCTTCATGCCGATGGGCACAATGACCATCTGGAATGGCGCCATTGCGGCCGGAAAAATGATGCCATGTACGTCGTGATTCTGCTCAATGGCGGCCGCAACGATGCGCGACACCCCGATGCCGTAACAACCCATTTCCATCACTCGCGTCTGACCGGACTCGTCCAGGTAATTGGCCTTCATCGCTTCCGAATACTTGGTGCGTAGCTGGAAAATATGACCGACCTCGATGCCGCGGCAGATCTCCAGTTTGCCCTTGCCATCGGGGGAAAGGTCATCAGTAACCACGTTACGAATATCAAAAATATGCTCAGGTTCTTTCATGTCACGGCCAAAATTGACGCTGGTCAAATGATGGTCCACTTCATTCGCGCCACAAACGAAATTGCTCATCACCGCAACGGCTTTGTCGGCAATAACAGGCAGTCCCAAACCGACTGGTCCTATATATCCGGGGCGGCAGCGGGTTTTTGCGAGAATCTCTTCTTCGTTTGCTAACCGAAATCCAGCAAGGAAAGGAGCCTTCCCGGTTTTTACCTCATTGAGATGATGATCGCCGCGTAACAACAGCAAGTACATTTCATCATTTGCCATCACTGCCAGGGTTTTTACGGTTTGTTCGACAGAAATGTTCAAGAATACCGCGACCTCCTCACAGGTTTTTTTGCCCGGGGTTGCGATTTTTTGCATTGCGCTATTGGCCGCTTCGCGCGGTTTTGCCGGTGGCAGCGCCTCGGCCAGCTCGAGATTGGCGGCGTAATCCGAATCTGGGCAGAAAGCGATGGCATCTTCACCCGAGTCCGCCAGCACATGAAATTCGTGCGAGCCGCTGCCGCCTATCGCTCCAGGGTCCGCCGTTACTGCACGAAACTTCAATCCCAAGCGCGTGAATATCCGGCCATAGGTATCATGCATCACCCGGTAAGTCTGCTCAAGACTAGCCACATCGGCGTGGAACGAATAAGCATCTTTCATCACGAATTCGCGCGCGCGCATCACGCCAAAGCGGGGACGAATCTCGTCGCGGAACTTGGTCTGGATCTGATAAAGATTCAGCGGCAACTGACGATAGCTTTTGATCTCCCGCCGCACGATGTCGGTTATGACCTCTTCATGTGTGGGGCCAAAACAGAAATCACGCTGGTGCCTATCCTTTATTTTCAGCATCTGCGGACCGAATACATCCCAGCGCCCGGACTCCTGCCACAATTCGGCAGGCTGCACTGCGGGCATGAGGAGCTCCACTGCACCACTTTTGTCCATTTCCTCGCGCACAATGTTCTCGACCTTGCGCAGCACTCTCAGACCCAGCGGCATC
Organism: Nitrosospira sp.; assembly: GCA_043752345.1. GTDB lineage: Bacteria > Pseudomonadota > Gammaproteobacteria > Burkholderiales > Nitrosomonadaceae > VFJL01. The sequence goes on along the minus strand of JAYUYT010000040.1, from coordinate 1,114 downwards.
CAGGTATAGAGTCCACTGCCGAGGCGCTTGATGAGTCCAGCACGCAACATCAGTTTGTGACTTATCAACTCCGCTTCAGCAGGAGCCTCCTTGAGAGTGGAAATAAAAAATTGTGATGCACGCATGTCCGCTCCGATGTGGCGATTAAACGGAAGCGATTCTACCGCGAAAGACCGCAATACGTATTGTCTGGCTCCAGGCGCTAGTCAACGGAACCAAAAACAATGACCGCCACGTTGAGAATTGTACGCTCGGAGCAATCCTGCAAACGTTGCAGCAAAGTCAGGTTGATACCGGGATCCTCTGTATGAAAAACGGCAAAGCGGGCAAGGAGTTTATTAATCTGCTGATCGCTTTCAATCTGGGATAAAATGTGGAAAAATCACAGTATTGTGACGAATCATCGGGTGAATCACATGATCGACCGTAACGGATATCGCTCCAATGTTGGCATTATTCTACTAAACTCGAAAAATGAGGTCTTTTGGGGTAAACGCATCAAGCAAGATTCCTGGCAGTTTCCCCAAGGTGGCATCAAGCCGGGCGAGAGTCCGGAGCAAGCGATGTATCGCGAATTGACGGAAGAAGTAGGTTTGCATCCTCACCATGTCAAGATCATTGGACGCACGCGCGACTGGTTGCGCTACGAAGTACCGGATCAGTGGGTGCGACGCGAGTGGCGCGGAAACTATCGAGGACAAAAGCAGATCTGGTATCTGTTGCGTCTGGTTGGACGAGATTGCGATGTGTCGTTGCGCACAAGCGCCCGCCCTGAATTCGACGCCTGGCGATGGAATCAATACTGGGTGGAATTGGAATCGGTGGTTGAATTCAAACGCCATGTTTATCAGCAAGCCCTGACCGAATTAGCGCGCCTGCTTAACCACGATCCCCATGACAGCAACTGTTACAGCAGCTATAACAATAACAAGGAGCAAGTTGCGACCGCGCCCACCGAACAGAACGAGTGAATGAGGGAACCTGCTCGGAAACTGGTTTGGGCCGGATAATATTATGCAAGGGTCTTAGGAAGTTAAAGCGGGTTTAATCTCAATAATCGAAGTAACTTAAGGTACAGATTATCACGGCGATGGTTAAAGCGGAATTCAGTTTC
>JAYUYT010000039.1:0-2541 GCA_043752345.1 Nitrosospira sp. | reverse complement strand
GTGTTGATGGTGATGCCACGGGCTTTTTCTTCCGGGGCCGAGTCAATCTGGGCGTAGCTCTTCGCTTCACCACCAAATTTCTTCGACAATACCATCGTGATCGCCGCAGTCAGTGTGGTCTTGCCGTGATCCACGTGACCAATCGTGCCTACGTTTACGTGCGTCTTCGTCCGCTCAAATTTGCTCTTTGCCATAATGATTTCCTTTTTAAAGCACTTTCAGCATTTTACTATTTAAATACCTATGGAGCCCATGGCCAGGATTGAACTGGCGACCTCTCCCTTACCAAGGGAGTGCTCTGCCACTGAGCTACATGGGCAAGTACTATTGCTGCTTGAATAACAATCTTACCAACAACCTTTTTCTTCGACTTCAAATCTGGAGCGGGTGAAGGGAATCGAACCCTCGTCGTAAGCTTGGAAGGCTTCTGCTCTACCATTGAGCTACACCCGCGTCTAGCAGTCAATTCGGACAGAAGCAACAAAATCAACTCATTACAGAACCAGCCATCGCCCCCCAACTACTTTCATTACGGTTATCAACGGCCCCGGCAGATATCCGATCCCTGTTTGGTGGAGGGGGAAGGATTCGAACCTTCGAAGGCAGAGCCGTCAGATTTACAGTCTGATCCCTTTGACCGCTCGGGAACCCCTCCAAACGAAACCAGCAATTGTGAAGGTATTACGTTGATAAGTCAATGTGCATTTTGGAGTTTGGGGCTTCCTGAACATGCGGTGACATACTGGAAACATATGACGGAATAATGGCGAAGGGAGAACCCTTCACATCCTCATATCCCATCCCGTAAAACAGCTGCGGTGGCTTGCTATTTTGGTAGATTTTGGTTCGTGCGACTAAACGCTCAATGCAACCGCAGCCTGCTTTCAGCCTCCAAGGACGGCAGCGGCTTACTGAAATAGAATCCCTGGAAGCAGCCGCATCCCTGCCGGGTCAGAAAATCAAGCTGCGCCTGGGTTTCCACGCCTTCGGCGAGCACCCGCATCTTCAGGCTGCGCGCCATGGCGATGATGGCCGCGATAATGGCGGCATCATCGGGATCGGTGGCAATGTCGCGCACAAACGACTGGTCAATCTTCAGCGTATTGATCGGATAACGTTTCAGATAACTCAAGCTGGAGTAGCCAGTGCCGAAGTCGTCAATCGAAATCTCCAGCCCCAGCGCGCTGAGCTGATGCAGGGTCTTGATCGTTTCCTCGATATTCTCCACCAGCATGCTCTCGGTAATCTCCAGCACCAGGCAGCGCGGCTCCACCCCCGTCTCAACCAGAATGCGTGTAATGTCCGCCACCAGCGTTTTCTGCCGGAATTGCCGGGCAGAAATATTGACCGCCAGTTTCGGCACGTCATAGCCTTGGCTTTGCCAGGCCTTTATCTGCAAACACGCTTGCCGCAGTACCCATTCCCCGATCGGCACGATCAGTCCGGTCTCTTCAGCCAGCGGAATGAACTTGGACGGCAGGATCAATCCATGCTTGGGATGCCGCCAGCGCAGCAGCACTTCCATGCTGGTCAGCTTGCTGCCAGGCATGTCGATTACCGGCTGGAAATACAGCAGCAGTTCGTTGCGCTCCAATGCGTGGCGCAGATCGATGCCTAAGGCGTGTTTTTCCGCCGCCCGTTGGTTCATCTCCGGCGCAAAGAACTGGTAGTTGTTGCGCCCGTTCTCCTTGGCATGGTACATGGCGATATCGCTAGTCTTTAGCAGCGCCCGCACATCCTCCCCATCATCCGGGAACAAGGCAATGCCGATACTGCCGCTGATATGCAACTCTTTTCCATGAATACAGAAAGGCAGGGTCAATTCATCCAGTATCTTTTGCGCCACCGCTTCCGCATCAAGGGAGTTAGTAATATTCGGCAGCAGCACGATGAATTCATCCCCGCCTTGGCGCACCGCTGTATCCTCGTTGCGAATGACGGCGGTGAGTCTTGCTGCCGCTTCCTGCAACAGCAGATCGCCCACATCATGCCCCAGCGTATCGTTGATGACTTTGAAGTGATCCAAGTCAATAAATAGTACCGCCGCCTGTTCCTGGCTGCGGCGGCCATGGGCCAACGCCTGCGCGATACGGTCCTGCAGTAAATGTCGGTTGGGCAGACCTGTCAATGCATCGTGGGTTGCCATCTCCACGATGCGCCGCTCCGCCTGCTTGCGCTCCAGCCACCTTCCCAGATCGTCCGTGATAGTGTTGATCAGATCTTGTTCTTCCGGCAACAGGAACGGCCGATCCTCACTGTGGAATACCCGCAGCCAGCCATAAGCCTCGCCACTGACCGTAATCTGCGCTTGTAGCTCGCGCATAAAATCCTGGCTATAATTTTCGGAAGTGAAGCGCCTGCCATCGAGTTCGAGCACGACGGAAGTGACCCGTGGAAATTGCATTGCCGCAATCAGTTGCTCAAAAATAGTCTGGCAAACTTCCTCTAGGGAAGCGCTGATTTATTCATAAAAGTTGCCAACCATTTGGCTGCTTTATGCGTTATGGCATAAGGTAATTCAAGGGAGCGTCAGCATGGGAA
>JAYUYT010000038.1:0-15743 GCA_043752345.1 Nitrosospira sp. | reverse complement strand
TTGAGCAACAGCGGCGCGAAATCAGCAAACTCAAGCGTGACGAGGAGCGTCTCTCCCGCCTAGTGGAAAGAATCGGCAAATTACTCGCACAAAAAGATCGCTCCGCACCTTTGAGCAACAACAGATTGCCCGATGCATCCACCGACGGAAATCCGTTCGCGGCACTCAAAGGCCGTCTGAGTCTGCCGGTGCGCGGGGAACTTACCAACCGTTTCGGCAGCCCACGTTCTGATGGTGGCGTAACCTGGAAAGGATTATTCATCCGTTCACCGAGCGGTGAAGAGGTTAAAGCCATTGCTGGTGGCCGCGTGGTATTCGCCGATTGGCTGAGAGGATTCGGCAATCTCATGATTGTGGATCATGGCGGCAGTTACATGAGTCTCTATGGCAATAACGAGACTATCTACAAACAAGTGGGTGATGCCGTGCTTAGCGGTGACACCATTGCCGCAGTGGGAAACAGCGGCGGCAATACGGATTCCGGTTTATACTTTGAACTGCGCCACCAAGGCAAACCGTTTGACCCTTTGAACTGGGTCAGAATAAAATGAGCAATAACAACATAAGTCTGGAGAAAATGTAATGCGCAACAAGATGCAGCAATTTGGCTTGATTCTTTTCGGCACCGTCGCAGGCGTGATGCTCAGCCTCAATTTCTCTGCGATAGCTAACAAGGATACCAAGGAAGTTCTGCGCCCACTTCCGGTTGAAGAGCTGCGTGCGTTTACCGAAGTATTTGGCCGCATCAAAAGTGATTATGTCGAACTGGTAGAAGACAAAAAACTCATTACTGAGGCCATCAATGGCATGTTGACCGGTCTTGATCCTCATTCTGCCTACCTGGATATGGAAGCCTACAAGGAATTGCAGATTGGCACCCAGGGTGAATTCGGCGGGCTGGGTATTGAAGTCACCATGGAAGATGGATTTGTCAAAGTAATTTCACCAATTGAAGATACCCCTGCATTCCGTGCCGGAATCAAGACCGGTGATCTCATCATCAAGCTGGACGATACCGCAGTCAAAGGCTTGTCCTTGAGCGACGCGATCAAACGTATGCGCGGCAAACCCAATACCCCCATCACCATCACCGTATCGCGTAAGGGTGAAACCAAACCACTGATATTCACCTTGGTACGTGCCATTATCAAGATCCAGAGTGTTAAATCGAAATTGATCGAACCTGGCTATGCATATATACGCATCACCCAATTTCAGGAGCAAACTGGCGAAAATCTGGCTAAAGCCATAGACAAATTGTTCAAAGAAAGCCCGGTACCAATGAAAGGGCTGATACTGGACCTGCGTAACGACCCAGGTGGATTACTGAATGGTGCGGTAGCGGTATCTGCTGCTTTCCTGCCGCCCAACTCACTCGTAGTTTATACTGATGGCCGTACTGATGACGCCAAGATGAAACTCAGGGCCAGCCCCGAATTTTATCTACGTGATTCCAGAGGTGACTACCTGAAAGGGTTGCCGCCAGAGATCAAGACCGTGCCCATGGTCACATTGGTAAATGCTGGCTCGGCTTCCGCTTCGGAAATTGTTGCAGGCGCGCTGCAGGACCATAAACGCTCCGTAGTCATGGGTACCCAGACTTTCGGCAAGGGGTCGGTACAAACGATACTGCCGCTGGGCAACAATACCGCCATCAAGCTCACCACCGCGCGCTATTACACACCCAACGGGCAATCCATCCAGGCCAAGGGAATCACGCCAGACATCGCTGACGCATCAGCAAAAGATGAACCTGCACGCCTGCGTGAATCCGATCTGGATCGCCATCTGGACAAGGCCAAACCTGCCGATGCAGCGAAAGCTGTACCAAAGCCTGCAATCAAGGCACCCAAACCGGAGAACGGCGATGACAGCAGCAAGAAACCTGAACCGCCGATAGAGTTTGGCTCCAGCAATGACTTGTTGTTGACCCAGGCAATGAATCACCTCAAAGGCATCGTCCCCGAACTAGAAAAGAGATCTGTAGAAACCAGCAAATAATTCCGCTGGCAGTTTTATGAACGACAACCAGCTGCTACGCTACAGCCGTCACATCCTGCTGCCTCAAATCGACATTGAAGGACAGGAAAGCCTGGCCCGGTCGCATGCGCTTATCATCGGTGTGGGTGGTCTGGGCTCACCTGCTGCTATGTATCTTGCCGCCAGCGGTGTTGGCAAGATCACCTTGTGCGACCATGACGTAGTCGATCTCACCAATCTACAACGGCAGATCATCCACCATACCGCAGCCATTGGCTCACCAAAAACACACTCCGCAAAGAAAACACTCGCAGGCATCAATCCGGAAGTGAATGTGGTCGCGCTGCATGAGCGCGTCGATCAGAACAGGCTGCTGCAACTGGTTGCCGATGCTGATGTGGTATTGGATGCAAGCGACAATTTCAGCACCCGCCATGCACTAAACCAGGCGTGTATCCGTTATCGGAAACCGCTGGTATCCGGTGCCGCCGTGCGCTTCGACGGGCAGGTAACCGTATTCGATTTGCGCCGTGGCGACAGTCCCTGTTATCACTGCCTGTTCCCGGCAGACGGCGAGAATGAAGATATGCAGTGCGCAGTGATGGGAGTGTTCGCACCGCTGACGGGTATCATCGGCTGCGTGCAGGCAGCGGAAGCACTCAAAATTCTGCTTGGTATCGGGGAAACCCTGCATGGCCGTCTGCTGCTGCTCGACGGCCTGACGATGAATTGGCGTTCGGTTACGCTGAATAAAGATCCGGCATGCGCGATATGCGGCGTTCCGGAACCGGCAACCATAGGCTAGTCGCTGCGGCTATTCCCACCAAATAATAGCTCTCTGCGCTGCGCTTCCCAGTATTCCAGCGGGTCGCGCTTGAAACCGCTTTTGGCAAACTGGTGCCAGCGGCCGGTAACATAACACATCAGCAGATTTGCCTGTGCCGCCGCGTCCAGCCCGGACGTAATTTCCTGCTCACCGGCGGCGAAACGCAACGCCTGTTTCAGCGTCGCCTCGAGACGGTCATGCAATTGATTGATGCGCACCTGCAGACGATCATTTTCGTTTACCAGCGCATCGCCGATCAGCACTCGCGTCATGCCTGGATTTTTCTTGGCAAAACCCAGCAGCAATGACAGGATGCCGTCAATCTGCCGCATACCGTTCTTCTCTTCTGCAGTCAGTTTGTTGATGAGACCAAACAGAGTCTGTTCAATGAATTCGATCAACCCTTCGAACATCTGTGCCTTGCTGGCAAAATGCCGGTACAGCGCGGCTTCGGAAACATCGAGCTTGGTCGCCAGCGCCGCGGTGGTAATTCTCTCTGCCCGCGGATTCTCCAGCATTTCCGCCAGCACCTGCAGGATCTGAAGTTTTCTTTCACCGGGCTTAGCTGGCATGAGATTCTCGATTGAGTAAAAAGCGTTTCTGTAAATCCAGATCGGTAAACATTGGCGACGAATTACGCCGCCTTGATCAGCGTTCCCACACCCTCGTCCGTCAGCACTTCCAGCAACAATGCGTGCTCCACTCGTCCATCTATGATGTGGCAGGATCTAACGCCATTTTTCACCGCATCCAGCGCCGAGCTGATTTTTGGCAGCATGCCGCCGGAGATGGTTCCATCGGCGAACAGTTCATCCACGCTTTGCGCCGTCAATCCGGTCAGCAGGTTGCCGCTCTTGTCCAGCACACCAGGAGTATTGGTGAGCAGAATCAGTTTTTCTGCATTCAGGATTTCTGCCAATTTTCCTGCCACCAAGTCGGCATTGATATTATAGGACTCACCATGACTGCCGACACCGATGGGCGCAATTACCGGAATGAAGTCGCGGGTATCAAGCAGTGCAATCAACGCCGGGTCGATGCTTTCGATCTCCCCTACCTGACCGATGTCCAGCCACTCACCAGCTTTTTCCTTGTCCGGCATCAGCATTTTTCTTGCGCGTATGAAAGCGCCGTCCTTGCCGGTCAGACCGACTGCCAGTCCGCCATGACGGTTGATGAGGTTGACGATATCCTTGTTGACCAGTCCTCCCAGCACCATTTCCACCACGTCCATGGTTTCGGCATCGGTCACGCGCATGCCCTGGATGAATTCACCCTGCTTGCCGATCCGCTGCAGCATCTCGCTGATCTGTGGCCCGCCGCCGTGAACGATGACGGGATTCATTCCCACCAGTTTCAGCAATACCACATCGCGGGCAAAACCCTGCTTGAGGTTTTCCTCGGTCATGGCATTGCCACCATATTTGATCACGATGGTTTTGCCGTGAAAGCGCTGGATGTACGGCAGCGCCTCAGCCAGGATTTTGGCTTTATCTTTTGCGGTGGACGGAGACAGCGGCATGAGCATTCTCAACGAATTTTGGCTATTTTACACCGGGATTCAGCAATGATGAGATAGTTGCAAGCAGGCGACCATTCCGCTGCGGTACCGGGAAAACCAGGGAATCGAAGATTACGCTAGGGACTCAGCCTTTTCCTTGGGTTGATCGTCGAACCAGCGGTACAACATAGGCATTAACACCATCGTCATCATGGTCGCGGTGGTCAACCCACAGATCACCACGATGGCCAGTGGCTTCTGCACTTCGGAGCCGAGCCCGCTGGCGGCCAGGAATGGCGCCAGGCCCAATATTGTCGTCGCGGCCGTCATCATCACGGGACGAAAGCGCTGCTCACAACCTTTTTTCACCGCTTCTGCCACGCTCAAACCCTCATAGCGCAGTTGCCGGATAAATTCGATCAGCACCACCCCATTTAATATCGATGTTCCCCAGACTGCGATAAAACCCACCGACGCCGGTACCGACAGATATTGACCGGTGATGAACAACCCAACGACACCGCCGACGGAAGCAAACGGCAAAGCCAGAAAGATGAGCGTGGCAAGCTTGACCGAATTGAACAACATGAACAACAGGAAGAAGATTAGCGCCAGGGTAATCGGCACGATCACCGAGAGCGTCGCCATGGCGCGCTCCATGTTCTGAAACTGCCCGCCCCACTCGAAATAATAACCCGGGGGTAATTTGACCTCCTTTGCAGTGCGTTCCTTCAGTTCAGCAACGAAACCGCCCAGGTCGCGGTCGTGCACGTTGGCGCCGACCACCACACGGCGTTTGGCAAATTCGCGCGAGACCACCGCCGGACCGTCGAGCACCCTGATATCCGCCACCGCACTCAACGGCACCAGTATGCCGCCACGCGCGATCAGGCCACCAGGTCCGGCGTTGCCAACGGGGCGCAATAACAGATCACGAATGGCTTCGACATCGTCACGGAATTCCACGGGGTAGCGCAAGAGCAGCGTAAAGCGCCGCTCGCCCTCGAACACCTGAGTGACCACCTTGCCGCCGATTGCAGTCGCAATCAGCTCGTTCACTTCGGTAACGTTGAGGCCATGACGGGCGATGGCACGGCGGTCGATATCGATGGTCAATTCCTGTTGACCTGACAAACGCTCGAGGCGTAGGTCCTGTGCCCCGCGTGTTGACTTGACGATGCGCGCCACCTGTTCGGATAACTTGCGCAGCTCTTCCAAATTATCGCCAAAGATTTTGACCGCAACCTGTGAGCGCACCCCGGTCACCATTTCATCCACCCGCTGTGCGATCGGTTGCGACAGCACAATATTTACGCCGGGCAGCGCCGTCAAAGCCTTGCGGATGTCTTCCTCAATCTCCGGCTGGGTACGGCCGGACCCCTCCAGATCCAGCGCGGCAATCGGGTCGGACTCGTTCTGCGACGCCGGGTCGGCAGGTGATTCGCCACGGCCGAGCTTGGATACCACGACCTTCACCCCCGGTATCGCAGCAATCAGTTTCATCGCTTCTGTTTCCAAATTAATTGCTTCTTCCAGCGAAATCGATGGGGCCCGGATGATCACCGGCGTGATTGCGCCTTCCTTCATGATCGGGATAAACGATTTACCGAGCAGCGGATACAAGACGAATGCCAGCGACAGCAAACCCAGCGCGATCATCATCGTAGCTTTCTGATTCCCAAGAGCCCGATTCAGGATGCGCAGATAACCCGCCTTGAGGACAGCGATGATTTTGGTGTCCTCCTCCGATCCACTTTTCAGGATATAGGCGCTCAACACCGGCGACAGTAGCACCGAAACGATCAGCGACACCATCAACGCAATGGCGATGGTGACGGCAAGCGGGCTGAACATCTTGCCTTCCATACCCTCCAGTGTCATCAGCGGCAGGAATACCAGCACGGTAACGATGACGCCAAAGATCACCGGTGTGGCTACCTCGCTGGTTGCCTTGACAATGATATCGAACTTTGATGCGCCCGTGCCGCGCGCCTGGTTCAATTTCTGGTAAATGTTTTCCACCACCACCACCGTCGGATCCACCATCATACCAAGGGCTATCGTCAACCCCCCCAGTGACATCAGGTTGGCCGGCATGCCTTGCTGGTTCATCACCAGAAATGTCACCAGCGGCGTAATGACGAGCGTCGAGCATACGACCAAGCTGGTGCGCAGGTTGCCCAGGAAAACGAACAAGACCACGACGACCAGAATCAGGGACTCGACCAACGTGCTATAAACTGTCCCCAGTGCGGCATCCACCAAATCGGTCCGGTCGTAAAAGGGCACGATCTGGAGTCCGTCCGGCAATATGCCACGCTCGTTGATCTCGGCAACTTTTTGCTTGACCCGTCCGACAATTTCCTTGGCGTTTCCGCCACGCAGCATCATCACAATGCCGGTTACAGACTCGGTGTCACCGTTCTTGATGCTGGCCCCCAGGCGCACCTCGCCGCCGAATTGCACTTGGGCTACGTCACGCACGTATACCGGTATACCTTCCAACTCCTTAAGCACGATGTTGCGGATATCATCCAGCGAGCGGATCAGACCCACGCCCCGGATCAGGTATTGCTCGGAGTGCAGCGGCAGTATGTTGCCGCTGGAATTCGCGTTGTTGCTCGCAAGAGCCAGGTCGACTGCCGCCAATGTCAGATCATAATGACGCAACCGGTTCGGATCGACCAGCACCTGGTATTCCTTGACATGGCCGCCGATGGAATTGACTTCCGCCACGCCCCGGATCGAGCGCAGCATTGGCCGCACCACCCAATCCTGAATCGTGCGCCGCTCCATCAGTTCTTCAACCGTGAGTGCGCGTTTGCCATCGTCTGGATGCTCAATGGTGTATTGGTATACCTCGCCCAGACCGGTGGATACCGGCCCGAGTACCGGCGTGATGCCCGGTATCAGCCTTGTGGATACCTCGATCAGCCGCTCCATCACCAGTTGGCGCGCAAAGAAAACATCGGTCTTGTCGGTAAATACCAGCGTGATCAGCGACAACCCGCTCTTGTTCAGGGAGCGCATCTCCACCAGTCCCGGCAGGCCGGTCATCGCGATTTCCACCGGCACCGTGATCAGCCGCTCGACCTCCTCCGGGCTACGGCCGACCGCCACCGTGGCGACCTGCACCTGGATGTTGGTCACATCGGGGAAAGCATCAACCGAGACGGTCTTCGTGGCAAACACGCCTGCGACGCACAGACCGAGCGAGATCACTACCACCAGCAGGCGCTGCTTGAGCATGGCGCGCACGATTGCGGCAAGCATGGCTTACTCCAGCTCGGCGAGCTTGCGCTCGTTGTCCAAATGAAAAGCGCCATCCACCACAATTTTCTGCTCGATGGTGACTCCTTTCAGCACTGGATACATGTCGGCTACTTCGGGACCCAATTCAACCGGAACACGCTTGAATTTATTATCGCCTTGAGCCAGGAAGACGTAGTCGCGATTGCTCTCACGCACCACCGCTTTTTTCGGCACCACCAGGCTTTTAGTCGGATTATCCACAATATGCATGTTGGCCAGCATGTCGGGTTTGAGTTTGCGCGTTGGGTTTTCTACCAGCATGCGCACCATCACCGTGCGGGTTAATGGATTTAACGTATCGGCAACGAAAATGATGAGGCCGTCGAAGCTTATCTCATCACCCAATGCCGGCACATGGATCTCCGCATGTTGACCGACTTTCACATCACGCGCGATCTGCTCCGGCACATCGCCCACCACCCATACAGAGGATAGATCGGCCACCCGGAATAGCTGATCGGCTGGTTGCACCACCTGGCCGACAATGACATTCCGGCCGATAACGATGCCGCTCTTCGTCGATCTGATAGCAATGGAAGGCAGAATGTGTCCATGCTTTGCCAGTTCTTTCAGCGTACCGCTGTCCACACCCAGCAAGCGCAATTGGTCCTTCGCCGATTCAAACTCGGCAAGAGCAATCTCCAGCTCCGATACGCGCCGTTCCACCTCGGCGAGAGGGAGCACGTCGGCCGCACGCAACAGATGCGCGCGTTCGGTCGCTTTTTCAGTCACGATGGTCCGCGAGTAAGCCCGCAAATAGGCCAGTTGCGCCTGGGTCAATTCGGGACTGGTAATACGCGCCAGCGGGTCGCCGACTTTAACGATGTCCCCCAGCATGACGTATAAATCGGTAACACGCCCCGTCACGAAGGAGCCGATATGAACAAGCCTTTCCTCGTCCACCTCGACCCGGCTCGGGGCCTGTAACTTATCGGCGAGACTGACCATCGTGGGCTGACCGATTATGATGCGTTCCGTCAATTCCGGCCTGAGTGTGATGCTGTTTATATCCTGGACTTCTTTTTTCGGAGGAGCGGGCGGCTCGCTGCTACATCCTGCTGCAAACAGCGTGACCAGTACAACGGCGCCAGTGGCCAGGATGGTGATTTTCATTCGAGGGTTTGCTCCTTGGGATAATGCGCGCGCAGCCGGTCGATTTCGGCGGCGGCGGCCTGTAACTCAAAACGCGCCAGCAACGAATCCACGAGTATTCCGCGCAAGATCCGCTGGGAGTCAAGCACTTCGATCAGGCCGCGTTCGCCGAAACGGTGCGCAGTCCGGGCAACCTGGAACGCCAACTCGGCTTCCCGGATGATACCGCCTTCGAACATTTCCACCCTGCGCTGCGCAATCTGGTAGCCCTGCCAAGCAGATTCGAGCAACTGACCCACCTCGAACACGCGATATTCCAGCGTTTCGCGCACCCGCGCGGAATCAAATATGGCTGCGTTGATTTCGCCGCGACGCTGGTACAGCAGCGGAACAGTCATTCGCATGCCAGCTCTATTTTCGGAGTATTGAGCATCCTGATAGTTCAGGAACAAGACGTCCACTGAGGGAATAATCGCGGCACGTTCCTGGTTGATGCGCAACCGAGTGCGCTCCTGTTCAGCCTGCAAACGCAATATTTCCGGGTTGGCAGCCGGTACTTCCTCGCGTAACATCTCCAGCGCCGGCAATTGCACCGGGTCACGCAACGTGGCGCTCAGCTCGAAATCGGGCTTCAACGCACCGGCAGTGAGCTGTCTCAACATTACTCGCGCCCGCTGCGCGTTCAACTGCGCTGCTTCCTTGCGGCCGGCAGCGTTCAACACTTCGGCATCGGCCCGGATCAATTCAAAACGCGCTGTTTCACCCACTTCCACGGCTAGCTTGATGCGCCGGCGCACGTCATCCATCAAGTCAAAAACTTCAGTCTCTATGCGCGCAATTTCCTGGCGTTGCAACAGTTCGAATGCGCGCACCCGCAGCTGTGCCGCCAGATCAGCGCGTACCTGGTTGAGACTGGCACGGCTGGCTTCTACCCCGGCTGAAGCGGCATCGATACGCGCACTGCGCATGAACGGATTTTCAATGGGTTGCACAACGCCCATCTCGCGTATGTTATTCGCAGGGTTAGCCGCCAAGATTCGCGGATGTTGAGGTCCTCCCATCGCGCTCACTTGCGGGTTGGGATAAGCTGAGGCGGAGATCACGCCCGACTCGGCAATACCCACCTGGGAGCGCGCAGCGTGTACCAGACCGTTGGCTTCCAGCCCCAGACGTTGCAGCGCTTCAATGGAGAGCGCTCCGGGTGGTGGTATGACGGGAGATGCGGTAGCGGATGCAGGCGGTATCGTATCAACAGGTACCCTGCCAGCAGGCACCGGGGCAGAAGGTACGGTAGCAGGTGCTGCAGAGGTGGCAGGTGCTGCAGAGGTGGCAGGTGCGGTAAAAGGTACAGCAGCAGGTGCGGGAGCGGCGGGGACGGCAGGAGCGAGGGTGGGTGCGGTAGCCGGGAAATTTAAAGACCCTTGAGCCGAGACCGTTGTAGATGAAAAGATGAAAATCAGACTCAGCAAAATGCCAGCGTGGAGTGATATATGCATCTACTACCTTTTTATTTCTAAAAGAAATGAAATTCGCTTTAATTGCCGTAAATAAGCTGACGCTTAAAACAAATAGATAATCGGAACACCGCCCACCATTAAAAAAGATAACGTAAAGAGACACCTCGCTCGATCGCTCAAAAACAAGACAGACTCAGAATTGTGACTCAGTCTAAAGTAACATTTGCATCAATAAAAGCAGTATATTTCTGATAATATGATCGGTATTTACGAACTATTGTACTGTGATTCGCTACCATGCTCAACTACCGGCAGTTACATTATTTCTGGGCCGTCGCCAAGGCAGGCAGCATCATCCGTGCGAGCGAGCGTCTGCATCTCACGCCTCAAACCCTGAGTGGCCAGATCAGCCTGCTGGAGGAAACACTGGGTGTGGCTCTGTTCTTGCGGGTAGGCCGGCGGCTGCAGTTGACGGAGACTGGCCGGCTCACACTCTCTTATGCCGATGAGCTGTTCCAGATCGGCAACGATCTGGAAGAGGCTCTGCGCAGCCGCCCTGAAGACCGCTCTATCCAGTTCCGTGTGGGAGTTGACGACGTTGTGCCGAAATCGATTGCCTATCGGCTGCTGACACCAGCGATGTCAATGACCGAACCGGTACGTATCGTTTGCCGGGAGAACAAGCTGGTGCGATTGCTAGTGGAGCTGGCATTCCACCGGCTTGATCTGGTTCTTGCCGACCGGCCCATGCCACCCGAAACGAACGTGAAAGGCTACAGCCACAAACTCGGGGATTGCGGCATCACGTTTTTCGCCGCACCGCAGCTTGCAGCACAGCTTAAAGGCAAATGGCCGCGCATGCTGAATGCCGCTCCCCTGCTGATACCGGGCGAGAATGCCGCCGTGCGGGTGACACTGATGCGCTGGTTCGATGCCCAGCAGATCCGCCCGCGCATTGTGGGTGAGTTCGACGACAGTGCGCTGATGCATGCTTTCGGGCAAGCTGGTATCGGCATTTTCATCGCCCCATCCGTGATTGCCGATGAAGTGCAACGCGAGCATGACGTCACAGTCATCGGTCGAACTGATGAAGTTACCGAGCAGTTCTACGCCATCTCAATGGAACGCCGACTCACTCACCCCGCAGTGGTCGCAATCAACGACACTGCGCATCGCAAACTGTTCGCCGGCCTTAAGAAGACTCATTGACAAGAATCCGATCGTCGCGAGTCAGCAGAATCAACAAAGAAGGATCCCGGACGACGTAGCGGAATCATCTTGCTTGTTTCGCAGGTCGTAAAGAGTAAGGAAATTACTAAGGATCCGCGCCTGTGGGGAAGGACGGCGCAGGATTTTAAACTAAGCTATTGCCGAATCCAGAATCAGCATCAATCGGGTGCTTTATCCAGACTGCTTGCAGCTTTCTTCTGCTCTTCTCGCAACTGCTCATATTCACGCCACTTATGCTTGATCTCATAGTGTTTTTCAGGCGGCAATTGCTTGATATTCTTGTACTTATCGCGCACCTTATTGCGCTGATCAGGAGTAAGTGCAGCCCAGTCACGCATCTGCAACTGTATGCGCTGTTGCTCAAGGGAAGACATGTTTGGGTAGCGTTTGGCGATACTCAACCATTTCTTTTTTCCGGCTGCATCCATCCCGTCCCAATTCTGCGCGAGGGGTGCCAAGACTTGCTTTTGCTGAGAATTCAGCCGCGCCCAAGCAGGCTGCCCCGCTTCAGCTAAGGCATGGGCAGGAAGTAAGAAGCATAGCCAAAGGGCTACTGCCAGGAGTGGTCTAGCCATTCACCGAACTCATCGTCAAGATAAGCGTCAACTGGCAACTCATCGGTGAGCAGCATTATGTCCAGATCCGCGATATCGTCTCCCTGCTGTAAAGGAGTTTGCCAATAGGCAACGCCTGCCAGAGCAAGCAGCAGAGCAAGCAACGATAATATCCTGCCGGCATTGAAATGCCGGTCATGCCCGCCATGTGCAGACGTGCCGCCGCCCGTAGCGACCAGTGTCTTGCTCATTTGGTAGCTCTCCAGGGAAGCTCTGCGTGCTGCTTGCAGGCGCTGCAGGGTGTCTTGCCCGATATCATCCAATCCACGATCTAGCAGCCGGGTAATTTCTTTTCCCAATTCCGGTTCGTTCATAGCTCGACTCCTTTTTTCTTCAGTATGGCAGCGAGAGCATGGGTCGCTCGGGAGCAATGAGTTTTCACACTTCCTTCCGAACATTCCATGATCGCCGCAGTCTCTTCAACACTCATTTCTTCCCAGTAACGCAGCAGGAAGGCTTCGCGTTGACGTGCTGGCAGAGTTTTTATAGCTTCTTCAATAGAACTAATAAGTTGCGATTGTTCCAATTGCGTATGTGGATCATTGCCAAAATCGGAGTCTGTCTTTACCTGCAAGGTTTCCAGCAGATCGTAGTCTTCGCCCCCTTTTTCCTGGCTGCTGGGTGTGAATGACGAGAACAGTGTGGTCCATAATGAGCGGGTCTTCTGCCGCCGGTAGTAATCACGTATGGTGTTCTGCAGAATGCGCTGAAACAGGAGTGGCAGCTCCTCTCGCAGGTTGGCCGCATATTTTTCAGTGAGTTTCATCATGGAGTCCTGGACGATATCCAGCGCCACATGTTCGTCCCGTACTGCAAACAGCGCCTGTTTATAGGCGCGCCGCTCAGTTTCAGTCAGAAAATCGGAAAGCTCCTGTCGGGTAGCCAGAACAATTTCCCTATAATCAAAAATGATTGGACATTACCGGTGGCAATGGTAGCAAACTTTTTCGCTATGCTGGACCAGTTTTATGCGTGGCAAAGCGAGATGAATCAGGATATCCGCCGGGATCGAGCGCATGAATACCGCTTGATTGACTACACTTTGATCCATGGCGGTGGTTTCTGGAGTACCATTGTGCCGCACATCAGACGGACACTTACTGGAGACCGCACCCTTCCGGAACCGGGTATCCAGTTTTGCCCCTGCATTTAAAAATACCCACATATTCGATTCTCTGTGCTCCCGCTAATGCAACAAAATCTTTCCTCATCTGCCCTGCCCTCCGCTTGGGCTGCCCAAATCGAATCACAATTGGCCGATGGCGAAGAGGTGTTGGCCTGGCTGGAAATTGACCTCGATACCCGACTACATTTTGCTTCCGGCCTGCTGGTTGTTACCAATTTACGCTTGCTGTCCAGATCATCGACAGATGCCCCCTGGCAGGACTGGACTTACCGCCAGGGAATGATGCTGACGCGCCGCGATCATTCCGGCATCGGTAGCCTTGATCTGGCTGACACCGATTCACTGCTTGCCCGCTGGCGCTATACGCTCAGTAACAATATTGCTGCTGGCCACTTGATCAAGCATTTCCTGCAGCAACTCAGTCACCACCTCACCGGGAAACTTCCCCCATCGCCGGAACAGATCCTGTGCCCGAAATGCCAGAGTGTGCTCGATGCTCCGCTCCCGCCCGGGCAGGAAGAATGTGCGCTGTGCAGCAAGGAAATATATACCCCCCCTTCCACCTGGACATTATTCCGCCTGTGGCGCTTTGCCAGACCCTACAAGTGGCGGCTGCTCGCCGGTTTTCTGCTGACCCTAGGCAGCACGGCAGCAACGCTGGTGCCGCCTTACATGACCATGCCGCTGATGGATAACGTGCTGATCCCCTATCAGAACGGCAAACCGATCGACACTGACCTGGTGACACTCTACCTTTCAGGTTTGTTCGGTGCAGCATTGCTGGCCTGGATGTTGGGCTGGGCGCGCACCTACGTTCTCGCGCTGGTTTCAGAACGCATCGGCGCCGACCTGCGTACCGCCACTTACGAACATCTGCTGAAGCTTTCGCAGGAGTATTTCGGTGGCAAACGCACCGGTGATCTGATGGCGCGCATCGGTTCGGAAACCGACCGCATCAACATTTTCATCTCGCTGCACCTGCTCGACTTCGCCACCGACGTGCTGATGATTGCCATGACCGCGGCCATTCTGGTTTCGATCAACCCCTGGCTGGCGCTGGTGACCCTGTTGCCGCTGCCCATCATCGCCTGGCTGATTCACGTGGTGCGCGACAAGCTGCGTACCGGCTTTGAAAAAGTCGATCGCATCTGGGCCGAAGTGACCAACGTGCTCGCTGACACCATACCTGGGATGCGCGTAGTCAAGGCGTTTGCACAGGAAAAACGCGAAGCGGCACGCTTCCGCGCAACGAACCAGCACAACTTGGAAGTCAACGACCGGGTAAATAAAATCTGGTCACTGTTCACCCCGACCGTGACGCTGCTCACCGAAATTGGGCTGCTCGTGGTATGGATTTTTGGCATCTGGCAAGTCTCGGAGAATGCAATCACTGTCGGTGTACTCACCGCTTTCCTGGCTTATATCAGCCGCTTCTACCTGAGACTCGATTCAATGAGCCGCATCGTTTCGTTTACGCAGAAGGCGGCGGCGGGCACCAAACGTATTTTTGAGATCCTTGACCAGACTTCCAGTGTTCCCGAGCCCGCCAACCCCGTGCACTTGCCGACCGTCACAGGCCGTATCGAGTTGCGTGGCGTCGGTTTCCGCTATGGCACTCGCAGCGTGACGCGCGATATCAGCATCGCCATTGAGCCGGGCGAAATGGTCGGTCTGGTCGGCCATAGCGGCTCGGGCAAAAGCACGCTGGTTAATCTGATCTGCCGCTTCTACGACGTGACCGAAGGCGCGATCCTGATCGACGGGGTGGATATCCGCTCGTTGCCGGTGGCCGAGTACCGCAAACACGTCGGCCTAGTACTGCAGGAACCGTTCCTTTTTTTCGGCACCATCGCCGAGAACATTGCCTACGGCAAACCCGAAGCGACGCGCGCGGAAATTGTCGCTGCTGCCCGTGCTGCCCATGCGCACGAATTCATTCTGCGCCTGCCGCATGGCTACGACTCACTGGCCGGGGAGCGTGGACAGGCGCTCTCGGGTGGCGAGCGGCAGCGCATTTCAATCGCCCGCGCGCTGCTCATCGATCCGCGCATTTTGATACTCGATGAGGCCACCTCTTCGGTTGATACCACCACCGAGAAGGAAATCCAGAAAGCACTCGACAACCTAGTGCGCGGCCGCACCACCATCGCCATTGCGCACCGCCTGTCCACCCTGCGCGGCGCCAACCGGCTGATCGTGCTTGACCGTGGTAGCATTGTTGAAGTCGGCAATCACGATGAACTGATGGCTCGCGCAGGCCATTACTACAACCTGTATCAGGCCCAGGCACGCAATGTCGACACCGAGGACGACCTGCGCCGGCAGGATATCGCCCTCAAAACAGAGGAAGCGCGCATATGATCGCTCAGCCTGATTTTCAACTGAGTCGAAACGCCTTCGGGCGGCTGGTATTCACCGGTCTGGATGGACAGCCACAGGAAGGTGTTGTGCCCGTGCGCGCTTTTCCAATCGCCGTGCCAGACCAAGGTATTGCGCTGATTGATACGCAGGGCCATGAACTGGCCTGGATTGAGCGCTTGGCCGACTTGCCGGACGAATTGCGCACCCTGATCGAGGCAGAACTCGGTAGCCGTGAATTTATGCC
>JAYUYT010000037.1:0-34397 GCA_043752345.1 Nitrosospira sp. | reverse complement strand
CTTCGCCAATTATCGAACGAGAATCCTGTTTCATTGTGGCAAGCTAGACATGAGCTTAGGCTAATAAAGAATCACAGTTAATACGACGATGAACCAATACTTCTAATCCGTCAACGTATTGGATTCATCGGTTGCGCTGACGATCTTTCCCTCGGGGCTGTTTGCTTACGTTTTTTTTATTGGGGGCGTGAACACCGACTTTTAGAGCAGAATCATCCAGTTTGACATCTCCAGACTCTATAATCTCTATACTATGAACGCTTAGCCCCAACTTTCTTTTATCGTTAGATAAGTTGCTATCAAAAGGTGCAGATGGATTGCTGATCAAAAAGCTGACGTTCAAATCGCCATTTTTAACCAACTCATTCGGAACAACTGCCTCATACCAAGCTCTCTGGCGCACCGCCCAAGTCGTTACCTTGTTATCATTCACCAGCACTTCAACAGATTGGTGGCCCAGTTTTCCGCCGGCAAGATATCCCAAACACTCCACACGCAGAATAATATTCTGGGTACCCAATTCGGAAAGATGAAGTTGCAGCCTGGCACATTTACCCTCTGTCCAACGGTGGGTCGGTTCTTGTACAGACCAGCCGTCAAGCAGATATTTTTTTATGTCGGATCCAATCTGGAAAGACAATTTTTCACCCAAGCGAAGGTGATTAGATTTAACTTGATTTTCTGACATGGTTAACCTCGATCCTCTGATTAAACTAAAAATGGTTGGGCCTACTCATCATTTTAACGACATCACGCATTTGATAGCTCGCACACCAGCCGAGCACCTCAGCCGCTTTGGATGGATTGCCAAGACTCCGATCGATATCGGTCGGTCGGTACAACGCCGGCGAAATATCGACGTGCCTCTGCCAATCGAGCCCATTGACCTCGAATGCGGCAGCGACAAAATCGGCTAGCGTGTTTGATTCACCGGTCGCGATGACAAAATCTTCCGGCTTGTCCTGCTGTAGCATCCGCCACATTGCCTCGACATACTCCGGCGCCCAACCCCAGTCGCGCCAGATATCGAGCCTCCCCAGCACCAGTCGCTCGTCGCTGCCCTGTGCAATCCGCTTTGCCGCTTGCACGATCTTCTGCGTGACGAAGCGTTTCGGGCGTAGCGGTGATTCGTGATTGAACAGGATGCCATTGCAGGCGTATAAACTATAGGATTCGCGATAATTCGTCACCAACCAATGTGCTGATGCCTTGGCAACCGCATACGGGCTGCGAGGGTAGAAAGGCGTTAGTTCGTTGGCGGCAGTTTCGCCGGTATCGCCAAAACACTCGCTTGAACCGGCATTATAGAACCTGACCAATTTTTTTCTCATGCGTATTACTTCTAGCAGGTTGAGTACCCCGGTGATGATGCTCTCCAACGTTTCTGCGGGCTGCTCAAATGACAAGCCGACTGAACTTTGGCCGGACAGGTAGTAAATTTCGTCTGGATCGCTTTTCTCTACCGCAGTCAGCACGCTACGAAAATCGTTGGGCGCCATTGAAATCAGATTAACCCTGCTCCCAATTGCCAGCGCAGCGAGATTGGACAAGGACGATGCCTGTACATCGCGCGAGGTTCCCCATACTTCATAATTTCTGTCGAGCAGAAACTTGGCAAGGTAACTGCCATCCTGTCCATTGATGCCGCAGATCAATGCTTTCATACCGGTTCCTTCATTGCGAGTAATCGACGTTGGCTTGGATTTGACGCAACCGCTTCCATTCCTCGAAGAAACTGTCGTAGGCGCCGGCGCGTGATTCCTCAACCAAGCGCTCAAGGTTGGCTGCAAGCTCGTGCGCCATGTCCTGCCAGCGGAATTTGCAGGCGTGGGCCAAGCCCTTCTGGCGCAGAGCGTCGCGGTTGCTTGGGTCCTGGGCGTGGACCAGCGCCGCGCGCATCTCCTCAACCGATATGCCACTGATTAGCAACGCGGCGTTGCCGGCAGCCTCGGCCAGTGAGCCATGGCGGGTCGTGATTACCGGGCAGCCTGAGGCCATCGCTTCGATCACCGGCATGCCGAAGCCTTCGTAGAGCGAGGGATATACCAGCGCCAACGCGCCGCCGTAGGCTAGGGCGAGCCCGTCGTCAGTCAATTCGACACGTTGACAGCGCACGCCAGGCGGCAATTTTTCTAATATCTCCTGCTCAACCTCACGTTCGCCGCCAACACAGAACACGTCGAACTGCGCCTCGTCCATCCGGGCCAGGGCTTCGAAAAATAAGCCGCTGTTCTTGTAGCCGTTGTGCTGTACGCGCGAGCCGACAAACAGGAAGTACGGCCGGTCGAGCCCATGCTGGCGTCGGAACGTCTCGACGGCAGCTGCCTCGCACTGGCGGAATACAGCGGTGTCTACTCCGCAATGGGCCATCGCAACCAGCTCCGGCGGGATTTCCGGATAGATTGCCAGCAGGTCGCTACGGGTGTTTTCCGAGATGCACAGGTAACGCTGCGCGTAGCAGATAGTAGCAGCCTTCTCCATCCACGCCCGATGGGACATATCGAAGTCGAACAGTTCCGGTATCATGTCATAGACCATTAGCAGCATCGGCGTGGTGATCGGAGTGGTGTAGTAGCTGGTGGTGAAGACATCGATCCCGTGGAGGTCGCAGACATCCTGTATCAGCCGGGAGTCAGCCGGGCAGTGTGCCCACGAGTACGTCGGGAATGGTATGTATTCGATGCCCGTTATCGCGGGTGCGTTGCCGCGGTCCAGGAAATAGATTTGGAAGCGTGCATCGGTAGCTAGAAGCGCCAGCACCGAGCGCCACACGCGGGCGATGCCGGTGTTGTTGAGTTGGAAAAATACACCATCCACAAGCAGCTTGATCATGACTTTGCTCCCTGTTTCGTAGGGTACTTTCGGTGTCGTGCCGCGTTGCGCAGCGCCTGCTGCGCCAATACATAGCGGTCTTTGGTATCCCCGATCACCCATCCCGATACCGACGGATCCAGTTTGCGGATGAACTGCTCGCGCGGCATCACCACGTCTTGAGGAATCAGCTTGCGGCAGTAGGCCTCGTGCACTTCCATCGCCTCGACAACACCGCGGGTATCTGGCCGCGTGGATAGGCCCTTGGGGTTCTGGTAATAGACCACATGCGGGTCATTAATCCTATAGAACTTCTTGCCGGCAGCAAGGCAGCGCATCCAGAACTCATAGTCTCCGGCCGACTTGTAACGGGTGTCGAAGTAGCCGAGCTCCTCGTGTAAGCGCTTGCGCCACATTGGCGCATTGTGCGGCGAGTTGAACTGGATCATGTTGTGTGGTGTGATCACCGGCAGCGTGGTCTGGAGACCGAAGGCGGCGATCTCGGCGAACGACAGCCGCGGGTCGAAGGTATAGTACAGGTCTTGATAAACAACGTCGACGAACGGCAGGTTGTCCAGCACTGCTGCCTGCAGTTCAAAGGAGTCGTGCCGGCGCAGGTCGTCCATGTTGGTGTTGGTCAGGTACTCGCCGCGGGCGGCTTTTGCCGCCACATTCCAGGCATCGTAGATGCCGATGCGGTAGTTGCAGCGGATGTAGTTGATATTCTTGTGGCGAGCCAGGTAGCGTTTAATCGTCTTGTACTCGTTCTCGGGCGAGTCGGCATCAACAATCACTAGCTCACAGTAATCATCGAAGCTGTCCTGGCGCGTGATGTTGTCCATAAACTGCTCGATGAAGTCACCGCCGCGGTACATACTGGCCAGTGCCGAAACCAGCACGCGCGGCTTGCCCTTGATGTAAAAGCGGTTCGCGTAGCGCGTCGTCGTGTCCGGTTGCTTCGGCGGCGCTTCGCGCAGCACCTGTGCCTGCCCCTGCCAATCGGCGGCGGTTACATGTGTGCCCGTGCCCATGACCAAGCAGGACAGCCCATCGTGTGGCACCGCATCGATCTGGGCGGTAAAGAAATTGTTTGCGGAATCGAACAGTTCCGCAAGCATCCCGGCGCGGGTCACACTGCCTTCCTCTAGCTTGCGTAGCCAGAGCTCGATCTCCCAAGCTGCGGCACCGCGCCCTAAAATCAGCTCGTAGCTCTTTTGCACGTATTCGCCATCACTGACGCCAGGCAGGACAGCCTGGTGCTGGGCGTGCTTCTGCGCTTCTGGGCCTGAGCACATGCTCAGGAAAAAGTCATGGAATGGCAGGCCAGTATTGAAATGATTCTTCCATATGTCGATTTCGGCAGGTACTGGGGAACGGCCGACACTGATCTGATAGACTTTGGTGATAGCATCCGCAAGCGTGCAGCTCACCCCGCCCTGCGATTCGATCTCGGGCGCCAAAGACTCTTCTGCGGGGGCCGAGCTGACGATAGCAGCAAAATTTTCTCGAAGGTAAAGCAGAGGTCGGATCAAGGGTGCCCTCATAGTGGCCGAGATAGTGAGAGAGAGTTCGCGCGAGCAGCGGTTAATGTATAAGGCCAGCAACGCGAAGGCTGTACTATGTTTCTTGGCCTTAACCAGTTGCAAAATATCTAACTCCGTGTGATTCCTGCCGCCAGATTTGAGCGCCTGGTCCAGCATTTCGATGAGCAGGCTAGCCTCTTGTCTCGCAATTCTCGCACCCGCAACCGCGATCAGTTCTTTAGCGCGTTTCATAGTCATAGTCAACATACCCCGTATGGCTTCATTACACCGCTTAAGTTGGCGGCGATAATTTTGTTTGCGGTTTCTACAAATGCATGGCAGCTCTCATCCAAGTAGGCAGCTAGCTTCTCCGATGGTGCATGGAATGGATTCTGTCTTCCACGAAACTGCCCATCTACATTGTTGAGAACAAACGCATCGATACGTTCTTTTGTTCCATCTGGCAAATGCTCACGTAGTTCGCTTAATAAGGTCACAATGAATGAATTGATCTCCTCATAACGCACTACATTTAAGAATGGCTGGGGGTTTTCCATGGCTGGCTGTACCCATTTGTCGAGAAAGCCTGAGATATAGCTTGATTTCTCTCTCAGCCATGCAGATAAAATGTCGTTAGAAGTCACAATCTAATTCTAACGGAGCTAATTTGTTTAGATGCAGCATCAGTCGTGCGTTTGACCTTTTGTGCGGGCTTAACCGGGGCCGGCATCACTTTTTGTTGTGCTGGCATAACAACGGGTGAAATAGCTTTTTGCGTTGTTTGTGCGTGAGGCAGCAACCGCTCCTGCATTATCTTAATAATGCCCGCCACGAAATTCTTCCAGTCATTCCAAGGGCGCGAGATCCTGATGCCTTGGCTCTCAAGTAGCGTCAGGATAGGCTGCAACTGTGCGATCAGGGCTGCCACAAAAACTTGATCACGCGCTGACAGCTTGTTCCACACGACCAAATCCATGGCTGTGCTGGTGAGTTCAAAACGTAACTCTGTTTTTGGGCCAAAGTCGTCATAGGATTCTTCAAACCAGCTTTCGAGAGGTTTCTGTCCGCCTTCAAGAAGAGGAAACTCGAGCTTTGGGTGAACTGAGAATTTCCCTGGCCGTACAGAAGCTGCAGACAATCTGAATGTAAAGTTTGGTAAGTGCATATCGCCGGAGCGAATGTTGGAAAATTTAAGCCAGAGGTATTCGTAGTCTGGATTAACCTGTTCGCGATAAAGCACAACATTGTCAAAGCGGAAGATATTGGCGGTTTTGGTAATCTGGCTTTTGAGAAAAACCAGCGCGTTAAGCCAGTATTGCACGTCAATACGTTGCGAAGCATTCTGGGTTAAATTGGGTTGCTGCAGTGTCGAGATGATGGCATCGCATAAGGCGCGCAGAATGAACCAATCGCTTGCCGAAATATTCGTGAGGGTCTCCAAGGTCAGCGTGCCAAGAGGGCCGGGTAATCCTGGTACCAGAACCAGCTCGGATCCCTCAATTGCCGCAGGCCAGCGCATTAGTGGGCTGGTTCCTTCTGATCCAGTGCCGCGCCTGAGGATAAGGCCGGGATGTCCATCCTCAACAATTGTTTTGACATGAAGTTGTGGAATTGTCCTGCCACCATGACAAAAATCAGCAAGCTGCCATTCCACCCAATGACTTGTTTTGGTATGGTCAACCGACAGTATCTCAATACTTGACCAGTCGCTCAGGCTCGGCCAGCGGATCTGCAGCCTATTCAAGCGGTTTTCAAGTTGCTGGGTCCGCTTTTGCTCTTGCTGTTGTTGCAGGAAATGGCGCTCCAATTCTTCCTGCACTTGATGCAACTGCAACAGCAGGAGTTCATTTTCTTGATGCAGTTCTTTTTCTGCAGTACGAAACTTTTCAACTTCAGTTTGATTAAGGACAAGTTTGGTTTTTAACTCGGCCTGGAGTTGTGAATTTGTCTCTTCTGCTTTGGCAAGCTTGCTGTTATTTTCTACCAGCCTTATTTCAAGCTCCTTGTTCTTATTTTGTTGTTCGCCATGCTGAGCAAGGTTTTTCTCCAGATCTTTCTGAAGGTGATCTGCCTGCTGGAGCAAGCGCTCATTTTCTTGATGCAGTTCTTTTTCTGCAGTACGGAGCTTTTCAACTTCAGCTTGATTAAGGGCAAGTTTGGTTCTTAACTCGGCCTGGAGTCGTAAATTTGTCTCTTCTGCTGCGGCAAGCTTGCTGTTTTTTTCTGCCGACTGTGTTTCAAGTTCCTTATTTTTATTTTGCTGTTCATCTTGTTCAGCAAGGTTTTTCTGATGCTGCAGGAAGTAGTGCTCCAATTCTTCCTGCATCTCATGCAAGTGGAGTAGTAGCAGGCGCTCATTCTCTTGATGTAGTTCTTTTTCTGCAGTACGGAGTTTTTCCGCCTCAGTTTGATTGAGGGCAAGTTTGTTTTGTTGCTCATCTTGCTGAGCAAGGTTTTTTTCCAGATCCTTCTGGAGGTGGTTTATCTGCTGGAGCAGGCGCTCGTTTTCAATAGCCAATTCGGAGAGCGACTTTTCTGCGGCTCTATTCTTAATCTGAATTTGCGCAAATTCGTGAATTGCACCTGCACCTAATTTGTTCCGCGTAGCGCCCTGGCTTTGTGTGAGTTTCTCTTCGGACACTGGATTCAGCCGAATCGCGCAGGCTTCCATCTCAAGATAGAGTTCATGCATCTCGGGATGGCTGGATAAAAACTCCTCGGACAGAAATTCAGCGAGTTCAGAAACGGGCCCGGCGGACTCAAGCTCAAGCGGTGCATCTGAATTAAGACTCAGCTCCAAATCCAGTCGATCGCGGCATAAGTTGACGAAGGCTTTAGGGTGAATCAAGCAATCTTCCGCATTGACAAGGATGCATCGCTCCGCGTTGCGATTATAAAAACGTAGCAACGCCTGATTGTAGTTTTGCCAGGTAACGATAGCTGATTCAGGCGTGAACGCTTTCTCAGACAAGAGCGCAAGACTGATAGCCGCTTGTGGCGAATCAAAAACCAGAACAAAGCAGAATTGCGAGTCGTAATCCGCCAGGAAATCGAGTAACCATGTGCTTCTGGCATCTGCCCAACCCCAACAGTTTTGATCCAAGTTGGCGAGGAAGATCTCGCCCAAGGCTTGTTCCCAAGCTTTGCCGGGCGTAAAGGGGGAGATGACCGCCCCTTTTTTGGGGCGGCGGCTGGACATAAGGCGCTGGTGCCATGCTTGAATAGTGGCTTCGGGGGCTTTGCCGGATGCCCTTGGATCGGCCAATCCTCCGGCCCGCAGTAATGAAGAGATCATCTGCAGGTTGGTGTTGGGGCTACCGGTAGTAACAACTATGTTCATAAGTAGCGATTCTCAAAAATTGGGTAATGCAGGCAAAGCGGGCTAGTTCGGTTTGTTTCTGCCAGAACCCCGACGCAATCAGAGAGTATGCCGGGGAGTAAATTCATCCCGGAGCCACCCGATTGTCCTTCCCGAAACTGGGGATGTGCGCAGGATCCCCGCGTGGCGTGAACGAAGCACCAGCAAAAAATTGCTTGAAATGCAAAAACGCCAAGCGATTGAGTTCTGATGCATGTTGAATACCCAGTTTCTGCTTGATGTGCATGCGGTGAGTCTCGATCGTATTGGTGGAAAGATTTGTGCGCTGCATGATCTCTGATTTTTTCAAACCCTGGCCGATCAGCTTGAATATTTCCAGTTCACGGTCTGATAGTTTGGCAAGCGCTTCTTTGTGATCCAGGGGCAAAGGCAGGGAATTGCTGACGGCTTTGGAACACAGATTATTTTTCATGTCTTCTGACAGCCAAATCTTCCCTTCACAAATATGATCTAGTGCGCGGACCAGTTCATCCAGTTCGGCATTTTTCATGACGTAGCCATTGGCGCCTGCACGCAGTGAGCGTTCTGCGTAGATGTTTTCGTCGTGCGTGGAAAAAACCAGAATGACCATATCCGCTTTCATGGCGCGCAGTTTCTTGACCAGACTCATTTCGCCGGGACCGCGAGTAGACAGTTCAACGATGGCCATAGCCGGA
This sequence comes from Nitrosospira sp., assembly GCA_043752345.1. GTDB lineage: Bacteria > Pseudomonadota > Gammaproteobacteria > Burkholderiales > Nitrosomonadaceae > VFJL01. The sequence continues at coordinate 26,028 of JAYUYT010000037.1, read as the reverse complement.
GCATGCTGCTCTACCATCCGGATCGCCGACAGGTAATCCCCTGCCTCATGCACTGTGTATGCCCTGCCTTTGCGGGCGGAATGCAAGCTCAGCATCTGCTTGACCCCAACTCTGATGAGGGGGTGATCATCAACCAGCAAAATATTGCAAACCTCAGCAACATTGTTCATTTGAATAAATCCTCCGTTTTAGTCATGCCGTCACGAATTCAATAATCTTCGCCGTCAACCCAATTGCGTCGTTTCGGGATTCGGTCCGGGCAATTTCTCCATGGCACTGAAGCATCAACTTGCGCCATCGTTTATTTGTAGTTTCTGTTGAACCGCTTTGCATGCGGCCGGCGATCGTTGCGCTCAATGCATGACCGAATATTAGACTGCGGACTGAAAACGGGCATGGGACACGACTACCTTTTTATATGGGAGGGGTCTGCCGTAATAAGCGGCCCCGCATAGCACATTCCTGCTACTCCCATAATGGGAAGGTGTTGCCGCCACATGCTGGGCAGCAAGCCAAGATATCTTAAGAATGTGACTGGACGCGGGAAGGGGCGATTTTCAGCAGAGCAGGTCACCGGGTTTCTGCGGAAGACTGATCTTGGATCCCAAAAGCAGCAACGGCATCCACCAAGTTTCAGCATGTCTGTCATCACTTAAAAAGTGAGCTTAAAAAAATGGCGAAAGCGATTGTTCGCTTCCGCTCATAACCCTATTCTTCGATCACGACAATTGGTGGACCTATGTGTGCAGGTCTGCCTAAAAATTAAAGGGTGAGAAAAATGGCAAATTACGATCAAGTAGTAACGGTAGATGAGTTATCCGACGTATTGAGCGGGACTGGTGGGCTGAGTGATGACCTAATCAATACGATTACCGACTTGCTTGATCAGGGGGGGGGCGAAGTTATTCTTGGAAACTTCACTGAGGTGCCCACTAAGCAGGAAATCGCGGGTTCCGATCTGGCCTTCTTCACCTTGACAGAAGACCCGGATGGGGCTCCTGTAAAAATCAATCTTAGCGGCATGAAGGCGGCGGATGCCAACACACTCGATACCTTGATTTTCAGCGGCGATACCTCTGTCACGCTTACCTTGCCATCGAGATTCGATGGCGTGGTGGTTATGGGTGCTGGTGACGATACAGTTACGAGCAAAGGCAGCAAGGCTGTAACCGTTGATACCGGTGCGGGCAACGATACTGTTTCGACAGGCAGCGGCAAGGATTCCATCATCATCAGCAGCGGCAGTGACTCGATTAAAACAGGCAGCGGCAACGATAGAATCACCGTTAAGGATACGCTTGAGGCAGGTGATAGAGTTTCCATCGATGGCGGTGCAGGCGCCAAGGATTCGGTTGACTTTAGTGCGCTGCAGATTGATCACGTGACGAAGTCGTCCAGCCATGGCAAGCTGTCGTATGAGATTACGCTTGATAACGGTGCGAAAGTCAGTGTCACGGGTGTCGAGACCGTCATCTACGACACTAATGGTGACGGCGTAGCTGAAGTTGTCGGGATCAGGAATTTCTTCAACGACTTCAGTTAACCAACGCTGATTCTGGCAAAATGGGCCGGGTTGCATTCTGCAACTCGGCCTTTTTTCGTATGCATTCTTCTAATCTGCTGGATCGCGCTGCCTGGCTGGGTCTGCCACGGTCTGCCGTGGCCTGCCTGAACGCTGCCGCCGCATATGCGCAAATCGCACAACTGGATTTGGCTCATGCGCTGGCGGTACGCGCTTGTGCTTTATCGCCGCAACCCTATGCGGAAGCGGAGAATCTCCGCCGCTGGCTGCAGCAAAGACTGGACGGCGTCAGCGTGCCACTTGCCGATCTCTGCCGCGCAGCGCTACGGCATCCTGAATCAAAAAACACGGCGACACTGTTGCTTAACCATCCTGGCCCGCTGCTCCCGGCAGATGTTCCGCTGTTGCACTCGGCTCTGCTGAAGCTGCTGCAGACACAGGCAGAACTGGTGTGTCAATCGCAACTGACTGAAGCGCTGCTGGCATCTGCCGCCAGCAAGAGTCTGGGGCTGATCGACGTTGACGCAGGCACCTTGCGGGGGACGGTGCTGGCGCAATATCCGCCGACACTGGATATTGAACTGGACCACACCTTTATCCGGTTGCCGCTAACTGAATCGCAGCAGCACCATTCAGGCAAGGGCAATATTTATCGATTTACCTGCACCATTCCAGACAATACCCAGCGGGTTCGCGTTGGCATTGACGGCATTGAACTCGCCGGCTCGCCCTGGTTCGGCAAATGCTGGCAGTTGCCTTCTTATGTAACAGCCGAAAAACGGCATGACGCAACCGATGTCTGGGTGTTGATCCCGGTGTATCGGGATGTGGATCAAGTGCGGCGCTGCATTGAATCGGTGACCAGTGCGAAAAACAGGCTGCGCTCCCGCATACTGGTGGTTGACGACGCTACTGCGGACGTTGCGCTAATCAAATACCTCAACACATTGGCCACGCAACAGCAGATCACATTGCTGCGTCGTCCCATCAATGCGGGCTTTGTCGGGGCGGTCAACACTGGGCTCAGTTACCTGGGCCATGGCGATGTCGTGCTGCTGAATGCCGATACGCAAGTGCATGGCAACTGGCTGGATCGGCTGCATGCTGCAGTGCATTCCGATCCCGGCATCGGCACAGCCACTGCGTTATCCAACAATGCAGAACTGCTGAGCATGCCGCTGGCAATGCAGCGCAATGCCATGCCGGATGCTGCCGAGCTGGCTTATATCGATCGCTGGCTAGGCAAACACGGCGCGCAACAGCCGCTGGATATTCCAGCAGGCGTAGGATTTTGCTGGTATCTGCGGCACGAGTTGCTGGAAAAAATCGGACTGTTCGATGAAAAGCTGATTCAGCGCGGCTACGGTGAGGATACCGATTTATCCCTGCGCGCCGCAAAGGTCGGCTTTCGCAATGTCTGTGCCGCCAATGTGTATGTGGCGCACGCTGGAGAAGGCAGTTTCGGTGCGGAAAAACAGACCCTGCTGGCCACCAATCTGCCGCGTCTGCATGCGCTCTACCCGGAACATTCCAGGCAATATGACTTGTTCCTCAAACAGGCGCCGTTACAGGCGCTTTCCCGGAAATTGCAGCGTGCTGTTTTGGTGGAGCGTGCCGGAAAAGGCGTTACCTTGCAACTCACAGACAAACGCGGACTGGATCGGCAACGCTGGCTACTGGAGCCGCATCAGCAATTGCTGGCACTGCTGCCGCTGCTGACACCGGAGGGCCAGAGCATACGCTTTGAAGCGCTGGCTGTTCCCGGGTTAAGCCGCGTAGATTACTTGTTGCCCAGGCAGCGCAGGGAACTCGAACGCGACCTGAAAAAGGCGCAGATTGCACGCCTCGAAATTCGCACCTTTGCAAATTGGCCGCTAGCCGCCCTGGAGATGCTCGCTGACTTGGGCATACCCATCGATGTGCGGCTGGAAGATACCTCCGCTTACTGCCCGCGCCGTTTTTGCTTGAATCCGGATGGCCAGCCATGCAGTGATCCGCTCGCACAAGCAGATTGCCAGCAATGCATCACACAACATGGTGCGCTGCAAAGCAATGTCTCCAGCCTGGCTGCCTACCGTGCAGCCACTCAGCGCATTCTGTTGATGGCGCGCACCGTCACCGCAGTCAGCGCCGATTTGCAAAACCGGTTCACTCGCCGCTATGCCTTGCCGGTTACGTTATGCGCTGAGGCCACAGTTGCCCGCCGCCCGGCGCCAGCGCGCACAAGAAAGGCTACATCGGCGCCGGCATATCGCCGCATCGCGGTCATGCATCCACGCAGCATGATGGATGGTTTTCTGCAGCTGGAAACTTTCTCGCGTCAATTGCAGCTTGCTCAGTCTCCGCTACGTTTCGTGATTTTTGGCGCAGCCTTTGATGAGAAGCGGCTTGCGGGGCTGGACAACATTTTTCTGGTTGGCCCGGCAAAGGATGAAATGCTGCTGGATAAGTTTGTTGAGTTCAACTGTGACGCGGTGGCCAATTTATCTCCGGCGGATGACGGCATCCTGCGGCTGCTGTCCGCGCGCGCCAAGTTACCGTATCTCGACTTTTATGAATTACAATCCTACGTCGCCAACCAAAAATAAAAGTCTTGCTGCGTGGAACAAACCTCCTCAGAAACCTATTCGGGTGATTTATTGGTATTGCATCGTGAATTCGTATTCGGTTGGGCGCGATGCAACGTCACCCCTGAAGTGCCGGTAGTAGTTGAAGTGTATGGCGATGATCAGCCCTTGGCCATCGTGCGGGCCGCCCTCACTTTTCCAGCAGGATTTGAGTTGCCGCAAGAGGCCGCCAACGCAGGCTTTGTAGCCTGGGTGCCGCAATCCAAGCTGGATTTGCTTGGACGCATTACCGCCCGGATAGCCAACACGCCTTATATGCTCCCGGGCACATTGTTGCCTTCAGCGTCAGCCGTTACCGCATCCAGAATCCCGTTGGGCAGCGTTGAGAACCACGGCGGTTTGCGTTTGTGGGGCTGGGTTCAGGATCTGTCTGAGCATGTGACGCCGCTCAAGGTATCCGCATACGAACATGGCCAACTGCTGCAAGAGGCTAGCGCTAACCTTCCGCGCCCCGAACTGGCTGACCTCGGCCTGGCCAATATCCATTGCGGGTTCAGCCTCACGCTGCCCGCAACCCTGGCCGATGGCAAGATGCATACCATCGATGTCATCACGGAAAACGGACAGCCGTTGCAAGGCAGCCCGATCACGGTAGTATTTGCGCTGCCACCAACCCCGCTCTCCTGGCTGGATACGCGCAAGCTAAATAGTGCTGACAAACAGGTGCTGAAAAACATGATCGAGCGCTGGACGCGCTATGTGCCGCTGTCGCTCGATTTCGAGCAGTACCCAAGCTGGTTTGAACGCTTTGGCCAGCCACCTGCGGCACATTCAAAGCGGCATGTTCTGGTGATCGTAAGCGGGGTTGGCGATGTGCGCGTCACCGTCGACAGCCTTATCTCCCAGACGCATGCACACTGGACTTGCCTGTGTGCAACCGAAGTGGGCAGCGATGACCCGCGCATCAGGCTGATCGAATCCACGCAACTGCCCAGTCATCTGGTCAGCCATTGGCTTGCGGATGACGGACTGGTCACTTGCGTCGAAGCGGGCGATCGCCTGCTTCCCTGGTCGCTGGCCACTGCTGCGGCTGCATTTGAGCAGGACCCTGTTGCAATGGTCTATTCCGATTGCGACTCCATTGCAGCCGACGGAAAAATCTCCCAGCCCTGGTTCAAGCCGGATTGGGATCCGGATCTGGCGGTAGTGCAACCGCTGCTGAACCAGCTTTGCCTCATGCGCGCACGAAATCTCGCCGATTTCGATCAGGAGAAACTTTCCCGTCCGCAAAGCTGGCCTTGGCATATGGCTGCGGCGCTTGTGCAGCAGCCCGGCTCGATTCGCCATCTGCCCTATGTGCTTTATCGGCGCCGGAGCAACGCGCCACTCTATGCGGATCATGCAGCCCAGCAGGCTTGCCTGAATTCGCTTGCGCCGGGCGCAACGCTGCTGCCTGACAATAACGAGTGGGCTACTGCCCGGATAGTCTGGGCTGATCCGCAGATCTGGCCCAACGTTACGTTGATAGTCCCCACGCGCGACCATGTCGAGTTGTTGCAGCGCTGCATGGAAAGTCTGTTGAAAACCGACTATCCCGCATTCGATATCATCGTGGTCGATAACGATTCGTGCGATCTTCAGACGCTGGACTACCTGAAGCATCTTGAAGCGGATATCGGCTTGCGGGTGATGCGCTGGGCTGGCGCTTTTAACTTTGCCGCCATCAATAACGCTGCGGCGCTGGAAGCATCCGGAGAGATCGTCGGATTCATCAACAACGACATTGACGCGCATGATCCCCAATGGCTCAAGGCCATGGTGCGGCAACTTGGCCGTCCCGGCGTGGGCGCGGTAGGCGCCAAGCTGCTTTGGCCCAATGGCATGGTGCAGCACGCCGGGGTCGTTACCGGATTGCACGGGCTGGTCGGGCACGTTGGCAACACCTGGGCTGCGGAGGATGCGGGTTACTTTGGCCTCAATCAACTTACCCGTTCAGCGAGCGCCGTGACCGCTGCCTGTTTGTTGTGTCGCAAACAAAATTATCTTGCCCTTGGCGGCATGGATGCGAAAAATCTCGCCGTCGCTTTTAACGACGTGGACTTTTGTTTGCGCATGCGAGAAGCCGGGCTGCGCATCATCTGGACACCCGAGGCCCGTCTGATCCATGCCGAATCTTCCACCCGGGGCAAGGATGACACGCCTGCCAAGCGCGCGCGGCTCGAACGCGAAAAAATCGCCATGCGCTTGCGCTGGGGCAAGCAGCTTGATTGCGATCCGTATTACAATCCCAATCTCAATCTTGATAGTTACAGCCACACCGGTCTTGCGATTCCGCCGCGATGCCCCGAGCTTGCATTTGCAAGCGCCGCGGCGAACCAACCACAAGAAAGGTCATGACCATGAAAATCCTTTTTCTGCATCAAAACTTTCCTGCGCAGTTCCGCCAACCCGTGGAGCAGTTAAGAAAAGACCCCAAGAATGAATTGATCGCCTTGATGCAACCGCCTGCCCGCAAGTTTGAAGGGGTCGGAGTTGTGGCTTACCGTTTTTTGCATAACCCCGATCCCGGCATCCATTCCCTGCTGTCCGAGATGGAAGCCAAAGTGCTGCGCGGCGAGGCCGTGGCGGAAGCCTGCTACCGCCTCAAGGCCAAGGGTTGGTCGCCTGAGGTCGTGCTGGCGCATCCAGGCTGGGGAGAGGTATTGTTCGTTCGGGAGGTCTGGCCCAAGGCGCGCCTCATCATGTACTGCGAGTACTATTATCAGGCGCAAGGTCAGGACTTCAACTTTGACCCGGAATTCAAAGACAATACGGTGAAGATGCTGCAATCGTTGAAGTTGAAAAACACCGTCATGCTGCATGCTCTGGCTGACGCAGACGTTGCTTACAGTGCCACGGAATGGCAGCGCAGCACCTTCCCGCAATGGGCGCAGCCCAAGATTTCCGTGCTGCATGAGGGCATTGATACTGGCTACTTCAAGCCCAACCCCAAGGCAACGCTCAACATCGCCAATAAAAACCTGCTGCTCAAAGCCGGCGACGAAGTGATTACCTACGCTGCGCGGGCGCTGGAACCGGTGCGCGGTTTTCACATTTTCATGCGAGCCTTGCCGGAAATCCTCAAAAAAAGACCCAATGCGCATGTCGTCATCATGGGTCACGAAGAGGCCAGCTATGGTCCTTCACCGCAAGACTTTACCAGCTGGAAAGAACAGCTGCTGAAAGAGGTGGGACACAAACTTAATCCCGAGCACGTGCATTTCACCGGCTTTCTGCCACGCGACGCCTACCTTGCCGCGCTGCAGATTTCCAGAGTGCATGTGTATCTCACCTATCCTTTCCTGCTGAGCTGGTCAGTGCTCGAAGCCATGGCTTGTGGCGCTGTGGTAGTGGGTTCGGCTACTGGGCCGGTACAGGAGGTGATTGCAGATGGCACAACCGGCATTCTGACCCCGTTTTTTGATACCAAAAAACTTACCCAAGCCATCGTCAAGCAACTCGCTGCTCCCAATGAGCAGACCAAATCGATGCGCGCCGCCGCCAGAAAAACCGTCATGCGCGATTTTTCCAACAAAGTATGCACCGAGAAAATACTCAAGTTGCTGAAGTAACCGGGGAGTAACCGGGAGGAAGTAACCGGGGACAGACCACGGTTTTCGACAGTCCTAAAACGACTAGAGGAGTAACCGGGGACAGACCACGGTTTCCGGCAGTCCTAAAACGACTTATCTGATTCAACTGCCAGCACTTTGCGCGGCCGCCCAGACTGACCGGGTGCGGCACGCCGGCCGATAGCCGCTGCTATCTGATCGGCAAAACGATAGTCGCCCAGCGCAAAATTCCCATTGGTTGACCGGCGAATCTCATCTACCAACCCCGGCGCTAACTCTGCCCGAAACAGCTCACGATAGGCTGCTTGTCTGCTGGCTGCGTCCGAACCCAAGGCATCGTATAGCGCATGAGCTTGCACCAGCGTATCCATCTCGCCCTGCGCGTTTGTTCGATAACTGGACCAACGGTATTCCGCCGGGTGCGTCACCATCCCGGCCCGTACCGGATTCAACTCGATATAGCGTTGACACGCCAGCAAATACGCCTCCTCCTGAATAAGGCACGAACGGAAACGTCCTTCCCAAAGCGTCCCGCTACGCTGATAAGCACGATTGAAATACTGCACATAACGCTGCCCCAGCGCTTTCATCAATGCTCCTGCCGCATCCGCGCGCTCTATGGAAATCAACAGATGAACATGATTAGTCATCAGCACATAGGCATGAACGCGACAGCCCGATTTGTTGGCATATTCGGCTAGCCACTGCAAATAACAGCGGTAATTTTCATCCGCAAAAAAACAGGCCTGCCGATTATTGCCGCGTTGGATAATGTGAAGCGGGACGTTGGGCAGAGAGAGACGGGGGCGACGCGGCATGGTTTATCTCCGATCAGATAAGCATAGCGTACGGCTCCAGGATTGCCAGGAAGCCAGAAAACCGTGGTCTGTCCCCTATTTCCTACACGCCTGCAGATTTTCCCACGCGATGCGCCCTTCGTATTTGTTTCCCTTCAATGTGGCGAGCACGGTGGTGTTGTCGGTCCGCTTCAGCAGCAGGGTGAACGCATATTCGGGCCCAGTGTACGCGCTCGGCGAATAGGCGCGGATTACTGGCTGCGGCGCCGAGTAATCGAACACGCCGTCAGGATTCAGCGGCGAGCTGCGCGCATACATTTCCGGTATCTGGTGCAGCGCATGGGCGTAAATTTCTGATGCCGCGATATCCGGGTATTCCCACATTTTGTATTGCAGGCTGTTGATGACCCAGCGGCTGTCGGCCTGCAGTCGGTCGACCACGCAGCGCGCCAGGCCGGCGTGATCTCCCGGGATTTTGCCATCGTAAAGTTGCGGTTTGTCCTTGACGCTGCCGATGCTGGCACAGCCGGTCAACAGCATGGCGATGAGCACAATAAATTTTTTCATGAGCTGTTTCCCCTTCAAGAAATTCACGCAAATTCCGCGTAACTCCAATTCCAGATAGAAACGCCAACAATCTAACCCGTACCCTTCGACAAGCTCAGGGCGAACGGTTCGTGAGGACCAAACAGCAGTGTTTCTATCAGGAATTGAAATAACTCGGTCAACAATAACTATGGACTTGGCGTGCGGTATTGTAAAGAAGCAATCGGCTGATTGTGCAGGCCAGCTACAATGGCGGGCATAACCTTTTTTAGAATTCCGACCGATGCCCCGATTTTCCAAATGGCGTACCCAGCAGCGCGAATCCGGCGTTGAGTTGAGCGAACAGAACGGGGTGCGTGCGCTGCACTTGGGCAGCAGCATGATACAAAGCGCCATGCGGCTGACTGCGCCCAACGATCTGGAGCTGGCTTACACCCGCTGCATGATGGGTTTTCTGCTGTTTCATCCTGGCCCCGCAAATATTCTGATGATCGGTCTGGGCGGCGGCTCGCTGGCGAAGTTCGTGCATCACCGCATGCCGCAGACGAAAACCACCGTGATTGAAATCAATCCGCAGGTTGTCGTGACCGCGCGCAATTATTTTTCTCTGCCTGCCGATGACGAGCGCCTGCAAGTGGTAATTGCAGAAGGCGGTGACTATGTCGCCAGCCATCCTGCCAGCGCAGACGTGCTGATGATCGACGGTTTCGACGATGGTTGCCAGGTGGCCACGCTCTGCAGCCAGGATTTCTACAACCGCGCGCGCGAGGCGTTGAACAGAAACGGTGTGCTGGTGGTTAATCTGCTCAGCAGAGACAAGGGCCGCGATGAATACATGCGGCGCATCCAGCACAGTTTCGACGGTCATGTGGTGACGTTGCTGACGGAGGTGCGCGGCAATCAGATCGTGTTCGCGCTCAAGCATAGCCCCGGCAAGCTGGCATGGGAAGAATTAAAACAGCGCGCGGAAAAACTCGAAAGCGAACTTGCCTTGCCGTTCTCCGAGTTCATCATGGGATTGCGCAAACACAACCCGCATGGCGGCGGGTATCTGGAAATCTGATCTAACTCAGATTGTTCATCAACCTTGAAACAATGTGATTTACCAACATCCATTCGCCCTGAGCATGTCGAAGGGCTGTGCGTGTGGTTCGACAAGCTCACCACGAACGAACAACAATCTGGATTTGATCTGCGTCTTGTTGGAACCATCCATGTTGACGGTTCCTGATGCGGCTGCTGCCCGGTTATGCTAAAGTTCTGACCTATCGTCGAGACGAGTAAAGCAAACCATGGAACTGTACGAATCCGAGCACACCAAATTCATGCGCGAATTGTTCGCGAAGAATCCGCAACTGGCCGAACAGCAGAAAGAGGCGCGCGCCATCTGGTGGGACAAGAAGCTGGACAAGGATGAACGCAAACGCTTCGAGGAAGCGGAAGTACCGCAGACAGGCTACGTTTATTTCGCCCAGAAATAGCGTTTCCTGGAATGGAACCGGCGTTTACTGCAAATAAATTCCTGGCAACTCCCCCGGAACATCGCCTTAGAGCGCTTCGAACACCCCCGCCGCACCCATGCCGGTGCCGATGCACATGGTCACCATGCCGTATTTTTGCTTGTGCCGGCGCAGGCCGTGCAGCAGCGTGGCGACGCGGATGGCGCCGGTCGCGCCCAGCGGATGACCCAGCGCAATGGCGCCGCCCAGCGGGTTGACCCTGGCGCGATCCAGCCCCAGATCGTTGATTACCGCAAGACTTTGCGCGGCAAAAGCTTCATTCAGTTCGATCCAGTCAATATCATCCTGCTTCAATCCAACCTGCTGCAGAACTTTGGGTATCGCCTTGATTGGGCCGACGCCCATTATTTCTGGCGGCACCCCGGCCACGGCAAATCCCAGGAAGCGGCCGATCGGCGTGAGATTGAAGCGCTTTAACGCGGCTTCGCTCACCACGATGACTGCGCCCGCTCCATCGGACATTTGCGAGCTGTTGCCCGCTGTCACCGAACCTTTGGCAGCAAATACCGGTTTCAGTTTGGCGAGCGCTTCCAGGCTGGTGCCGGGGCGCGGGCCTTCGTCGGTATTCTTGACGGCGGTCACGCTGCGGATTTCATGTGCGGCGAGATCGGGGCGTTTTTCTTCGATGGTATAGGGCGCGATTTCCTGCGCGAATTCGCCGGTCTCGATGGCTTTGAGCGCCCGGGCATGACTGGTCACGGCAAATTCATCCTGGGCTTCACGGCTTATTTTCCAGCGCTGCGCAACTTTCTCTCCGGTCATGCCCATGCCGTAGGCGATGCCGACATTCTCGTCGTGCAGGAATATCTCCGGGTTCATGGCTACCTTGTTGCCCATCATCGGCACCATGCTCATGCTCTCGGTGCCGGCACCTATCATCACGTCAGCTTCGCCCAGGCGGATGCGGTCGGCGGCCAGCGCCACTGCCTGTACCCCGGAAGCGCAGAAACGGTTGACGGTCATGCCCGGCACGCTGTTGGGCATGCCCGCCAGCAGCAGCGCCACGCGTGCCACATTGATGCCCTGTTCCGCTTCCGGCATGGCGCAACCGGCGATCACATCGTCAACCGCGGCCGGGTCCAGCCCGGGGCACTGCCCCAGCGCAGCTCTCAGCACATGCACCAGCATGTCATCGGGGCGCACATTCTTGAACATTCCGCGCGGCGCTTTGCCAACCGGGGTACGCACGGCGGCGACGATGTAGGCGTCCTGTGTCTGTTTTTGGGTCATGGCATTTCTCCTCAACTCTAATCCGCAATAGAAACGATAACTGCGTTGGCTTTGTCTTCGGCTCCTAGCCGTACTACTTGTACTGTCTTCGTCGCCTCATTCTCGCCGCCTTGTTCTCCCTCCAATTGCGAATTAGAGGATGTAGTAGAGACATGATGCCCCTCACTCTCAATTTCGTAACGGCTTGCCCGTCTTCAACATATGTTCCACGCGCGCCTGTGTCTTCTCGGTCGCGAGTAGCTCGATGAAAGCGGCACGTTCCAGTTCCAGGAACCAGGTTTCGTCCACCAGGCTGCCGGGGGTCAGGTCGCCGCCGCACATGACATGCGCAACTTTGCTGCCGATCAGATAGTCGTGTTCGGAAATGAAGCCGCCTTCCAGCATGTTGACCAGCATGCTCTTGATGGTGGCGATGCCGGTGCTGCCGGCCACCGCAATATTGCGGTTTTGCAGCGGCGGACGATAACCGGCTTCCGCCAGCGCCACCGCCTGTGCCTTGGCCGCATGCAGCAGTTCAAAGCGGTTCATCACCACCACGTCGGCCAGTCGTAGATAGCCCAGCTCCTTTGCCTGTTCGGCACTCTTTGCCATTTGTGCGGTAGCCACGGTCTGGAAATAATTTTTCAGCAGCGGAAAGGGATCGTCGTCTTTCGCTTCACGTGCTGCGCGCAAGGCGAATTCCTTGCAACCGCCGCCCGCCGGCAACAACCCCACGCCCACTTCCACCAGGCCGATATAACTTTCCAGCGTGGCCACGGCGCGGTCGCAATGCATCACGAATTCGCAGCCACCACCCAGGGCGAGCCCATCCACTGCCGCGACTGTGGGGATCATCGAGTAGCGGAGATCTTGCGAAGTCTGCTGGAACTGCGCCACCATCGCTTCGACTTCGGCGAGTTTGCCGGCCATCAACGCATCGGCCAGATGCAGATCGCGCGCGGCCTTGAGCACCGCAGCCTGCGCTGTTTTTCTGATTTTTCGCGCCAACAGGTTGAGAGCGGAAGGCGGCCCATTGCTTTTCAAGCGCTCGGTGGCTTTTTGCAGATTAGCCCCGGCGGAAAATGGCGGCTCAGTCTGCCAGAGCACCAAAGCGCGCCAGTTGTCTTCCGCTTCATCTATTGCCTGCTGCACCCCGTCCAGCACATCGCTGCCGATGGTGTGCATCTTGCTCTTGAAGCTGACAATAGCGATGTCGTCGCCGGTGTGCCACATGCGCACTGCATCGGTCTCGAAAATGGTTGTGCCGTATTGCGTTTCCTCGCCCAGCAAGCGGTCGGGAAACAGTTGCCGCCGGTACACCGGCAAGGTTGAGCGCGGGCGCTGGGTGTTGGCGAGCGGCGCATACGAACCCTGTGCGGCATGCACGCCGCTACGATCTGGCTCCAGCACCCACGCGGGTAATGGCGCATCGCTCATGCTTTTGCCCGCAGCGATATCTTCGTTGATCCAGTTTGCGATCTGGCTCCATCCCGCTGCCTGCCAGATTTCAAACGGCCCCAGGTTCCAGCCGAAACCCCAGCGCATGGCGAGATCCAGATCGCGCGCATTGTCCGCGATGGTAGCCAGATGCACGGCGCAATAATGAAACAGGTCGCGATACATCGCCCACAGGAATTGCGCCTGGGGATGCTCGCTGGTGCGCAGTGCAGCGAATTTTTCCGCCGGACTTTTGCGCTTGAGCAGTTCCTTGATGTCGTCGTCTACTGCGCCTGCGGCAACACGGTATTCCTTGGTGGCGAGATCGAGTACCTGGATTTCCTTGCCCACTTTCTGATACACCCCGCGTTTGCTTTTCTGTCCCAGCGCACCGCTGTCGATCAAGCCTTGCAACCAGTCCGGCGCGGCGTAATAGCGGTGCCACGGGTCGGCAGACAGCCCATCGCGCATGGTGTTGATCACATGCGCCAAGGTGTCGAGCCCCACCACATCGGCGGTGCGGAAAGTGGCGCTCTTGGCGCGGCCGATCAGCGAACCGGTCAAGGCATCTACCAGATCGAAACCCAGCCCAAACTCGCGGGCGTGATGCATGGTGGCGAGCATGGAAAACATGCCCACCCGGTTGGCGACGAAATTGGGTGTGTCCTTGGCGCGGATTACGCCTTTGCCGAGAGAGGTGACGAGGAATTTTTCCAGATCGTCGAGCATCGCGGCATCGCTGCCTTCGCAGGCGATCAATTCCACCAGGTGCATGTAGCGCGGCGGGTTGAAAAAATGCACACCGCAAAAACGGTGGCGCAGGTTCTCGGGAAATGCCTGCGCCAACTGGTTGATGGAAAGCCCGGAAGTATTGCTGGCGAATATGGTGTGCTCGCCGAGATACGGCGCAACCTTGGTGTACAGCTCGGTTTTCCAGTCCATGCGCTCGGCGATGGCCTCGATCACGATGTCGCAATCCCTGAGCAATTCAAGATGCTGGTCGTAATTGGCGGGCTGGATATAGGCTGCCCTGGCCGCGACTGACAGCGGCGCGGGCTCCTGTTTTTTCAGATTCTCCACCGCCTTGATCACGTTGGCGTTGGGGTCGCCTTGTTTTCCCGGAAGCTCGAACAGCAGCGTTTCGACATTGGCGTTGACCAAATGCGCCGCAATCTGCGCCCCCATCACGCCCGCGCCCAGCACTGCGACCTTGCGCACGATGAAATTATTGTTGCTCAATGGATCCTCCCGCCTTGTCTTGTTTGTCACTTTGAGTTTTTAGAGGCAACCCTCATTCTTGCGGCACCACGCGCGGTTTGCGCTGCTCGTCCACCGCCACATAAGTTAAAACTGCCTCGGTCACTTTGCTGCATATTTCGTCGCCGCCCTCGCGCGGGCCGCGCTGGGCATATACTTCCACATCCACCGTGATCGAGGTGCGTCCGACTTTGATGATTTCGGCATAGAAGCTCACCAGATCACCGACAAATACCGGCTGCTTGAACACGAAAGAATTGACTGCCACGGTTGCCACCCGTCCGCGTGCGCGGCGGATCGCCGGCAGACTGCCGGCAATGTCCACCTGTGCCATGATCCAGCCGCCGAACACGTCACCGGCGTAATTGGTGTCCGTCGGCATCGGCACGATGCGCAGGATAGGATCGCGTCCTGCGGGCAGTGATGTGTGGATTTCGGGATTATCACTCATTTTCGTCGTACCTCAATTTAGCAGATGTATGCCTGCCTCAGAGCGGATTAATGTCCCGCATAGAGCTTCTCCACTTCAGCCTGGTAGCGCTCCAGCACTTGCCCCCGCCGTAGTTTCAGAGTGGGCGTGAGCATATCGTTCTCGACCGTCCACGGTTCTGTCAGCAGCGCTACGCGGCGCACCCGGGCATAGCCTGGAAATTCGCGTATCTGCTGCGCAATTTTCTCCAGCACGATTTCTTCGGCTTTCGGGTCTTGCAGTATCTGGTGCAAGTCAGGATCAAGATTGTACTGCACCGCGACGCTTTCCCAGTTGCGGGGATTCAACACCACCAGCGCGCTTAAATACGAACGCCCGTCACCGACCAGCATCACCTGCTCGAACAAGTGGTCGCGCAAAATCGCCGCTTCCATATCCGCCGGCGGAACCTTCTCCCCGTTGGACATGACGATGATTTCCTTCAGGCGGCCGGTAATAGTCACCCGCCCCTGCTCATCAATGCGCGCGATATCGCCGGAATTGAGCCAGCCATCAGCAGTCAGCACCGCCTGGGTGGCTTCCGGATTATGCCAGTAGCCCAGCATTACATTGGGGCCGTGGATCAGCAATGCATTGTGCTCACCGAGCTTCACGCTTACGCCGGGAATGGGCGGGCCCACGCTGGACGGTAAATTATTCTCGAAAGTGTTGGTGCATACCACCGGACTGCTTTCAGTCATGCCGTAACCTTGCAGGATGGGCAGTCCCAGCCCGATGAACACGCGCGAGACTTCGGTTGACAGCGCTGCGCCGCCGCTCATCGCCATCCGCAACCGCCCGCCCAGCTTGTCCATCACCTTGCGCGCCACCAGTTTATCCAGCAGCGGCCACAGCAGGTGCGAGGCCCGCCAAGGGCCCCGCCCCTGCTGCTGTTCAAAGCGGCTGCAACCTACCTCCACCGCCAGGTTGAACAATTGACGGTTCAGCGCCGGTCCTTCCGCCAGTTTGGCATGAACCCCGGCATAAACCCGTTCATAAATTCGCGGTACCGAAACCAGCAGAGTCGGGCGGATAATCAGCAAATCCTCTTGCAACTGCTGGATCGAACGGGCGTGCGCGATCGTGGCCCCGGCCATCATCGGCAGGTAATAGCCGGCGGTACGCTCAAACGTATGCGACAGCGGCAGAAACGAAAGCAGCAGATCGTTTTGCTCTATCCGCACAACCTGCAGGCAGCTATGGGCGTTGCTGAGCATGTTGTGATGGCTCAGCATTACCCCCTTGGGGCGGCCGGAAGTGCCGGAGGTGTAAATGATGGTGGCGAGATCATGCGGCGCGCAGACATGCCGGACTTCCCCGGTTTCTCCCGTCTGCGGCAGCCAGTCAGGCAGCGCCCGCACCAGCTCCTCGGCAGTCTGGTCAGCGTCATTGGCAAACGGATTGATCGTCACGACCCGCACCAGACCGTTGACCTGATCGCGCACTGCGGAGAACGTCTGCCACTGCACCAGATCTTCCAGCAGCAACAACCTGACCCCGGCATCACGCAGAACATACGCCGCATTTTCGGCGCGGTCGGCAGTGTATAGCGGCACCACCACCAACCCCAATCCCAGCGCGGCCTGGTCCAGCATCACCCACTCCGGGCAGTTTTTTGCCATCACCGCCACCCGGTCGCCTGCGACCAAGCCTTCTCTAATGAGAGCTGTCTGCCAGCGCGCCACTTCCTGAGCTATCTGCTGCCAGGTGCGGTCGCGCCACTTTTCGCTTGACGGGTCGAAATCCCGGTAAGCCACTTTCTGCGGCGAGCGGCGCACGCGCTCGCTGAACAGGCCAGCCAGTGTCCCAGCAACCTCCATCGGGATGATGTCCATCGTTTAGGGCGCCTCTAAAAATCCAGATTTCGTCACAATACTTTGTTGCTCACAAAAAATGCTTCCTTACATATCAACCATATGCTGCGTCTACATTTTTTGTTCCCGTCGCGTCTTATTTAGAACTTTGAATTTTTAGAGACGCCCCTTCTTTATTTCTGTTTGCCGAAATCCGCCGGAAAATCGTCCACCATGATGACGCTGCGGCGCAGAGATTTCATCTGTTGCAGCGATTCCGCTTCAACCGCAGTGATGATGCCCTGCTGCAGCGCTGCAGCGATTTTCTCATCCCCTTGCGCGGAAATCAGGCCGGCTTTGACGGCGGCACGAACCTTGGCTTCCGCCATCTCGCACACCACCGCGCACTGCAATGCCTGTTCCAGCACGCCCAGCGGCTCATCCGCAGATGTCGGCACATAGATTCCCGCAGTCAGGCGGTTACGCGCCTCTCCCGGTTCCAGCAGCAGCGTGGCCACTTTGTGCCCCAGGTCATCCGCGGGCGGCGAGTATGGCTTGCCCAGCGGAAATACCAGCAAGCGCAAAGTCCATGCCGCGATGCGGTTGGGGAAATTATCCAGCAAGCCGTCAAACGCCTGCTGCAAATGATAAAGCGCATCCTGTATTGACCAGTGCAGCAACGGCAAATCGGCGGCGGGACGACCATCATCCTCAAAGCGCTTCAGCGTCGCCGAGCACAGATATAGCAGGCTGAGCATGTCACCCAGGCGCGCAGAGAGCTTTTCCTTGCGCTTCAGCGCGCCGCCCAGCGCCAGCATGGAGATGTCGGCGACCAGCGCGAAGGCGGCGGAGAAGCGCGACAGTTGCCGGTAGTAATGCTGCAGTTCGGGGGCAGCATTGCTCGGCGCATCTGCCAGCGCAGCACCGGTCAGTCCATGCAGCAGGGAACGCAAACTGTTGCCGGCGCTGAAAGCGACATGCCCCATCAATGTCTGGTCAAATTCCAGCAAAGCGCGAGTGTCATCGCGGTCGTTGGCGGCGTGAATTTCCTTCAGCACATAAGGGTGGCAGCGTATCGCTCCCTGGCCGAATATCATCATGCTGCGCGTAAGAATGTTGGCCCCCTCCACCGTAATGCCGACCGGGGTTTGCTGGTAGGTGCGCGCCAGATAATTGCTGGGGCCCATGCAAATGCCCTTGCCGCCGTGTACATCCATCGCATCATTGATCGCCTGGCGGCTGCGTTCGGTGAGATGGTATTTGACGATGGCAGAAATGACTGAAGGTTTTTCGCCCAGATCCACCGCGCCCGCCGTCATCACTCGTGCTGCGTCCATCATGTAGGTGTTGCCGCCGATGCGCGCAAGCGCTTCTTCCACCCCCTCGAAGCGGCCGATGGGAGTGTTGAATTGCACCCGCACCCGGCCATACGCACCGCTGGTGTGTGCCGCCAGTTTGGCTGCGCCGGTGGCGGTGGCGGGCAATGAAATCGAGCGTCCGGCAGCGAGACAATTCATCAGCATGCGCCAGCCGCAGCCCACGCCTTCGCGCCCGCCGATCACCCAGTCCATCGGAATGAACACGTCCTTGCCCGAGTTGGGGCCATTCTGGAAAGCTGCATCGAGCGGGAAATGGCGGCGGCCGATATTGACCCCCGGCGTATTGGTGGGGATCAGCGCCAGCGTGATGCCGAGATCTTTTTCTGCGCCCAGCAGCCCGTCGGGGTCATGCAGTTTGAATGCCAGTCCCAGCAATGTCGCCACCGGCCCCAGCGTGATGTAGCGTTTTTCCCAGGTGACGCGCATTCCCAGCACGTCCTGCTGGCCGTTGAATTCGCCGCGGCAGACAATGCCGGAATCGGGGATCGAACCTGCATCCGAGCCGGCACTGGGTCCGGTGAGCGCAAAACAAGGCACTTCCAGTCCTTTTGCCAAGCGCGGCAGATAGTGATTTTTCTGCTCTTCGGTACCGTAATGCAGCAGCAGTTCCGCCGGTCCCAGCGAATTCGGCACCATCACCGTCACTGCCGCCGTGCCGCTGCGCGAGCCGATTTTCATCACTACTGCGGAATGCGCCAGCGCTGAGAAACCGTGGCCGCCATATTGCTGCGGGATGATCATGCCGAAAAAGCCGTTATGCTTGATGAATTGCCAGACCTCGGGCGGCAGATCATGTAGTTCGCGCGTGATATGCCATTCGTCCAGCATCGCGCACAACTGTTCTGTTGGACCGGCAAGAAAGGCTTGTTCCTCGGCACTCAGTTGCGGCTTGGGGTAGGCCAGCAGCTTGTTCCAGTCCGGCTTGCCGCTGAACAGGTCGCCGTCCCACCACACGGTGCCCGCATCCAGCGCTTCCTGTTCGGTCTGCGAAACCTGCGGCAGGATCTTGCGGAAAATTTTCAACACCCGCTTGGAAATGAGCGCGCGCCGCAGTGGCGGGACAAACAGAATGGTGCCGATAACGGCAGTCAGCAGCAGAAGCAGGGAAAGGAAGGTCATGGTCGAGATGAGTTCTCCTGCGCGAATGGGGGAGTGACCATGTCATATTACCTTAAACTTGTACTAAGGAACCGCTGAACAAGTCCCGCGCGTGATGGCGGCATCACGATTCGTCTTTGCCCCTTACTGCGTGCTCATCCTGTTATCCACTTTCTTGACGCCTTCCACCAGCCAGGTGAGCGTGTTGGCGCGGTCTATCTGGCTCTGGTTTTTCGTCAGCCCACTCAGCATGACCTCACCGCTGCGCACTTCAACGCGCAAATCCAGTCCCCTGAGTTCCGGGTCGGTCAGCAGCGAGGTTTTTATCGTGGCAATAAGAGTATTGTCGTCCACCGCTGCTTTCGCCGGTGGTTCTACCCAGGTTTCATGCGTTCCTTCCCCGAATTTCTGGCAAGCGCTGATGGACAGGATGCTGCTCAGCGCCACGGCCAGAGCAAGTGATTTGTAGCGAATTTTCATGTTGTCTCCTTTCATGAAATTGAGTTAGATCGAACCAAAAACTGACATCAAGCTGCCGCAGCGTGCAAACCGCCTGCCTGCAGATATTCCAGCACTTGTTGCGACAAGTCCTGCGCCAGGCAGTCGAACTCCTGTAGTCCCTGCATCGGGCGCAGCCAGGTAAGCTGCCGTTTCGCCAGCTGGCGCGTGGCAGCCAGCCCCATCGCATGCATTTCGCTGAGGCTGACTTCCTTGTCCAGATACATCGCCACTTGCCGGTAACCGACACAACGCATCGCAGGGCTGTCAGCATCAAGGCCAAATTTATCACGGATGGCGAGGACTTCGCCAATCAATCCCAGCTCGAGCATTGCCGCGAAACGTTGCGCGATGCGCTGGTGCAATATTTCACGCTTGCTGGGTATCAAGGAGATGTGCATTACTTGGTAAGGCAGATAAACATATTTGGGTTTTTTCAGAATCTCCGACATTGGTTTATCGGTCAGGTAATACACTTCCAGCGCGCGCTGGATGCGCTGACTGTCGGCGGGCTGGATGCGCGCTGCGCTGACCGGGTCAAGCTGCTGCAGCTGCTGGTGCAGCGCAGGCCAGCCGCGCTCTGCGGCCATGCTGTCGATCACCATGCGCACGCTGTTGTCGGCAGCGGGAAGTTCCGACAGACCTTCCAGCAACGCGCGGAAATAAAGCATGGTGCCGCCAACCAGCAGCGGGATGTGGCCGCGTTCGGTGATCTCGCGCATCGCAGTCAGCGCATCATCGCGAAACTGCGCAGCGGAGTAGCGTTCGTGCGGATCGATCAAGTCGATCAGATGGTGCGGCACTGCGGCCAGGGTTTCTGCGTCGGGTTTGGCGGTGCCGATATTCATGTGCCGGTACACCTGGGCCGAATCCACGCTGATGATTTCCACCGGCAGATGCCGGGCGATTTCCAGTGCGACGCCACTTTTTCCGCTGGCAGTCGGCCCCATCAGAAAAATTGTGGGCGGGGGGGGTGCGGCAGTTTTGGGTTTATAGTTTTGCATGGTCATTTATCCGGACGCGGATTCAATTTTGAAGTGCACCACTCAATGGTGGCTTGGTATAGCGCACCGTCTTCCCGAAGAATACCTCAGACGGGGTTCTAAACCCAAGGTTTAACCCACATTTCCAAAAATGGTAGGGATGTGCAGAATAGATACCGGCATTCAATACGGCCGTAATTTTCTCATGCCCTGAAAACTCTTCGCGTTGTCGAGTGCCGAGGTGTGACATTTGTGCCGGAGCGCAGGCCTTCGGCACGTGACCAGCGCAGGCGAACACAGGCTCGCGATCGGCAATAATGGCGCTTGCTATGGTTCGCTTCACTGCGCTGCTACGCTGGCGCAACGTTACGCGAGCCATCCCGATTTTGACAGCAACGCGCTCCACGGAGGACTTATTCAGTGGTTCCCTAAGTTGGGTGGCTAGTAGTCGTATCAGTAGTTTTATCAGGCGGGAATCCAGGTAAATCAAACAATCGGATGCCAGATCAAGTCCGGCATGACGGATTTTTAGCGGTGTCCCTCAATGTATATTGAAATAAACACTTGTGTGTATATGCACAAATGTTTATGATTAAACCGTCAATAGATTGGAATCAGCGCCATGAAGTACAGTGAGTTCAAGCGGTGGCTGGAGAAACAAGGTGCGAAGTTTTCCCCCGGTAAGGGCAGTCATTTACATGTCGAACTCAATGGCAATCGTTCGATATTTCCGTTCCATGGCGCGAAGGAGATCCCCAACCCGCTGATGAATGCCATCAAAAAAGACCTTGGCCTGAAATAAGGAGATCATCATGTTCTGCTATCCCGCAACAGTTGAAAAAGATATGAAAACCGACACGGTACTGGTGGGGTTTCCTGATATTCCGTTTTGCCATTCGGTGGGCGACGACGAGGGTGAGGCCCTGCTCAACGCGGTGGATGCGCTGATTACCGCCTTCGAGTCGTTCGAGGATCGGCGCGAGCCTATCCCCGAGCCCTCGGTTGCGGAGCCGGGGCAGCCGGTGGTATGGCTGCCGGTGCTGGTGGCAAGTAAGGTGTTGCTTTATAACACTATGTTGGCATCTGGTAAGCGCAAGGCCGATCTGGCTCGCGCACTGAATGTGTCTCCACCTTTGGTGGATCGCCTGATTTCAATGCGCCATAAGAGCCGTATCGACCAGATCGAAACCGCATTAGCCGCTTTGGGCAAGCGCTTGGCAGTGGAGGCAGTAGCATAATTCATTGAACCCGGAAAATCGAATAGGGCCCCTCTAAAAATCCAGATTTCGTCATTCCAGGCTAGTAGTCGTATCAGTAGTTTTATCAGGCGGGAATCCAGGTAAATCAAACAACTGGATGCCGGATCAAGTCCGGCATGACGGAATTTTAGAGACGCTCTAAACGCCAGATTCGATGACGTGGCAGGCAGCGGTCATTTCGGTTAGAATCCGTGCTGATTTGCGCTGCCGCGCTGGCACGGCCTCTACCCCTACTTGGCACCATTCCATGATACTGATCCTAACCCCGGACGCTCATCCTGACAGCCCTGAATATCAGCAGTTGCTGACGCATCTCGCCAACATGCCGGGTATTGTCACCCGCGTGCATACCGAAGTCGGGATCGAGCAGACGCTGACCGAGATATATCTGATCGGCAATACTATGGCGCTACCCCTCGAGGACATGCAAAATCTGCCATGTGTCGATCGGGTGGTGCGGGTTTCGGAGGAGTACCGTGTTCTCGGGCGGCACAAGGGTGACGACCGCCCCACGCATTTTGATTATAACGGCGTGCGTTTCGGCCAGGACACACTCAACGTATTTGCCGGATTATGCGCGGTGGATACGCCGGAGCATGTCGAGATGATGATGAAAGCATTGCGCGACCACGGCCAGGTCTGCACCCGCATGGGCGCCTACAAGCCGCGCACCAGCCCATATGCGTTTCAGGGCCACGGCAAGGCCTGCCTGCCTTACGTGTTCGATCTGGCCGGGAAATACGGCATCAAGGTCATTGCCATGGAAATTACCCACGAATCCCATGTCGATGAAATCCGCGAGGCGCTCAACCAGACCGGCAGTCCCACCGGTGTGATGCTGCAGATCGGTACGCGCAACACGCAGAATTTCGAGCTGCTGAAAATCGTCGGCCGCCAGCAGGATTTTCCGGTGCTGATCAAACGCGGCTTCGGCATCACCCTGGATGAATCACTCAACGCCGCCGAATATCTGGCTTCCGAAGGCAACCGCAAGGTGGTGTTCGGCCTGCGCGGGATGAAGACCAACATGGCCGATCCGCACCGCAACTTTGTTGATTTCGCCCATGTGCCGGTGGTCAAGCGCCTGACCCGCATGCCGGTGTGCATTGATCCGTCGCATTCGGTTGGTGCGCGCACCTGCTCGCCGGACGGCATCCTCGACATCATGCATGTTACTGCGCAAGGCATCATCGCGGGCGCCAACATGGTGCTGGTGGATTTTCATCCGGTGCCGGGCAAGGCGCTGGTGGATGGGCCGCAGGCGCTGCTGCTCAGAGAGTTGCCGCAATTTCTGGAAGATGTCCGCATTGCGCGCGAAGCCTACCTGCAACGCGCGGCGCTGGCCGGACGCTATCGGCAGGATTAAGTTATTTGTATCCTTCGTGGCAAATGTCATTTCCAGGTTTTCTCGTAACTGCTCTTCCAGGGCCAGAGGAGCATCTGCAATAAGGCGTAGCGTCTTGGCACTGTTGTTGTTACATGCGTCCAGCGGCAATGCCATCGCAGACATCCCGCTTAACCTGATCGATGATCGCGGCCGCAGTATCCATCTGGAGCACTCCGCCAGACGCATCATCTCGCTCTCTCCCAGCATCACCGAACTGGTGTATGCCGCCGGTGCTGGCGACAGGCTCGTGGGCGTCAGCAGCCGGAGTGATTATCCAATCGCCGCCAGATCCGTTGCGGAAATTGGGGACGCAGCCGGGCTTGATCTGGAGAGAATAGCCATGCTCAAGCCCGATCTGGTGATTGCGTGGCGTAGCGGCAACGCCGCAGATATCGACAGGCTCGAAAAACTGGGTTTGCCGGTTTTTGTCACGGAAACAACCCGGCTGGAGGACATTCCGAGATTGTTACGGCTGACCGGCCAGCTGGCGGCAACGTCAACCCAAGCGGAAGCGGCGGCGCGCGCTTACGAAACCGAACTGCAACGGCTCAAGCACAGCTATGCCGGCCGACAGCGAGTCAGCGTGTTTCTACTGATCTGGCAGCAACCGCTGATGACAGTGAATGGCAGCCATATCATCAGCGACATGATCAACCTTTGTGGCGGCGTCAATATATTCGCATCTGCGGCCATCCTGGCGCCGGTGATATCGGCAGAAAGCTTGCTGCAGGCCGATCCCCAGGCCATTATCAGCGGTGTGCTGCCTGAATCCGGGGCGGGAAAGTTGTGGCAGCAGTTTCCGCAGATACGCGCGGTGAGGAACAAACATTTGTTTTTTGTTCATCCTGATCTGCTGCACCGACAGACGCCGCGCATGTTGCAGACAGTGAAAGCAGTATGTGAGCAGCTGGAGCAGGTTCGGGCAAAGCAGGAGAAGGCAATTTGAATGCTGCGGTTCCTTTGAGTGGGATAGCGCCGCTCTGGCAGGAAAATCCCTGCGGAGAGGGACGCGAATGCTTTAGAATATTCGCCGAATGAAAGCGAATTTTTATGGAGAATGATCAATGATTAAAGTATTACTCGCAAACCCCAGAGGTTTCTGTGCCGGGGTGGACCGCGCCATCGAAATTGTCGAGCGGGCGCTGACCACGCATGGTGCGCCGATTTACGTACGGCACGAGGTGGTGCATAACCGTTTCGTGGTGGAGAATCTGGAGAAAAAGGGCGCAGTATTCGTCGAGAATCTCGACGAGGTGCCAAATGGCAGCATCCTGATTTTCAGTGCTCACGGCGTTTCGCATGAAGTGCGGCGGGAAGCCGATGCACGCAAATTCAAGGTGTTCGATGCCACCTGCCCGCTGGTCACCAAGGTTCATATGGAAGTGGGGAAAATGCGCGAGCAGGGCAGAGAGATCATCATGATCGGTCATCAAGGCCACCCGGAAGTGGAAGGCACCATGGGGCAGGCGGAGGGAGATGGTCCGGCCATGTACCTGGTCGAAACGGAAGACGATGTTGCCAACCTGCAAGTCAAGGATCCGAACCACTTGGCTTATGTCACGCAGACCACGCTGTCAGTGGATGATGCCACGCGCGTAATCAAGGCATTAAAAAAACGTTTCCCAAAAATCACCGGACCCAAAAAAGACGATATTTGCTACGCCACACAAAATCGCCAGGATGCCGTCAAGATGATGGTAAAGCAATGCGATCTGGTGATTGTGGTGGGCTCGCCCAACAGCTCCAATTCCAACCGGCTGTGTGAAGTGGCGCGCAATGCCGGTGTGGACGCATATATGATAGATCGTGCCGAGCAATTGCAGGAAAAATGGCTGGCGGGAAAAACCCGCATTGGCATCACCGCCGGAGCTTCTGCACCGGAAGTGCTGGTGCAAGAAGTCATATCGCGCCTGAAACAAGTCGGCTCGGAGCAGGAGGGGGGCGTGTTGGTGGAGGAGCTGAGCGGCGTGATCGAAGCGGTGGTATTTCCACTGCCCAAAAGCTAACCAGGGCGGCAAGCAAGTAACCGTTCCCTAAATTCCCCACCCTGCACGGTAAGGCGCAACATCGAACGGTTGCGGTGCGCCAGTCATCTCGTTTGACAGGATTGCGGCACTGCCCGGAGCCATGGTTACGCCATAACGGAAATGCCCGCTGTTGATGTAAAGATTGTCCAGCTGCGGGTGCCGTCCGATGGCAGGGATATTGCGCGGTGAAGCGGGGCGTAGCCCAGCCCAGTGTTGTAGCAGCGGCATGTTGTCCAATGCTGGCAACAGCCTTTGTGCGCGTGCGAACAAGTCGTCGCGCGCCGCCATAGTGGTCTGCTTGTCGAAACCAACATCTTCCAGCGTGCTGCCGGCCAGCAAGTGTCCATCGCGGCGGGAAATCAAGTACAAGTCGCCCTGCAACAGGATAAAGCGCAGCGGCGCTGTAGCAAATCGGAACAACAGCATCTGTCCACGTGCGGGCTTGATATCCAGGTTGAGGGCATGTCGCCCCAGCACTTGCTTGCTCCACGCCCCGGCAGTGACGACATATTCCTGCGCGCTGAACGTGCCGCACGCGCTGGCGAGTGCTTGCACCCGGCTACTTCCGACGACAATGTCGTGCACGGCGCAGTGCTCGATAATGCGTCCGCCGAGTGCTTCCACCCGTTTACGCAAGGCGCGCAGCAGGCGTGGATTGCGCACCTGCGC
>JAYUYT010000036.1:0-15802 GCA_043752345.1 Nitrosospira sp. | reverse complement strand
TCGATTCACCCATTGGGTGACTCCTCTATTCGTTACCAAACTCATAGCCTGCCTGACTTACAGGGGGATTGTCTAGGTTGAACTGAGCTTTTTAGGATGATTCCAATTCCATTTCATTAGCAACACTTTGTTGATATCTTCACTCACGCCTAGCCGTACCACTTGTACTGTCTGCAGCGTTCGTTCGTCATCGCCTCATTTCGCTTTCGAACTGAAATTGGAATGACGCCCCTCAGGTGACGTTCACTCATCCATTGGCGCCTGCCCCGAGAACAGCACCTCGGTGTAACCGAACAGGCGAAAATCGGTGATGCGCATCGGATAGAGTATGCCTTGCAAGTGATCACATTCATGTTGCACCACGCGCGCGTGGAAACCACCCACGCTGCGGTCGATGGGTTTGCCGTACTGATCGAATCCCTGGTAACGCAGCCTGGCAAAGCGCGGCACCATGCCGCGCAGGCCCGGAACGCTCAAGCAACCCTCCCAGTCTTGTTCCACCTCCTGCGTAAGCGGTGTCAGCACGGGGTTCAGCAGCACGGTGTAAGGCACCTCCTCGGCATCGGGGTAGCGTGGATTGGACTTCACGCCGAAGATCACCACTTGCAGACTGACACCAATCTGCGGCGCCGCCAACCCCGCGCCGTCCAGCGCTTCCATAGTGTCGTGCATGTCCTGAATCAATGCATCGAGTTCAGGGGTAGCGAATTTCTCTACCTTGTCCGCCACTTTCAGCAGACACGGATCGCCCATTTTCAGAACGGTTCTAATCGACATCAAGTTCCACCACGTGTTCAAGAATATTTCTGACACCGACCATTGCTTCTTCCAGCACGGCATGTACATCTTCCAGATGGATGACATGTGCACTCGTTCCCCGTCCCGCCGCATAATTGGCTACCACCGCAAGGGTCGCATAGCACAGCCCCAGCTCTTTCGCCAATGCCGCTTCCGGCATGCCGGTCATGCCCACCATGTCGGCGCCATCCCGTTCCAGTCGGTTGATTTCCGCTGCACTTTCGAGGCGCGGCCCTTGGGTAGCGGCGTAAACACCGCCATCGATTATTTTTCCGTTTGCCTTCTTTGCCACCTCCAGCAGACGTCCGCGCGTGACCGGGCAGTAGGGCTCGGTAAAATCAATATTGGTGACCGCTTTGTCGCTGCCATCGAAGTAAGTACATTTTCGGCTATGAGTGTAATCAATAATCTGATCGGGAACCGCAATCATGCCAGGCGTAAAATCGGCACGGATGCCGCCCACTGACGCAACCGACACCACCCGTGTCGGCTGGAGTGACTGCAGCGCCCACAGGTTGGCACGGTAGTTCACTGCATGCGGCGGGATGGTGTGGCCGTAGCCATGACGCGCCAGGAACACGATCTCATGGTTGCTGATCTTGCCAAAAGTCAGCGGCCCGGATGGTTCGCCATAAGGTGTGCGCATAACCTGTCGATGCGATATCTCAAAACAGGCTAGCTGGGTCATGCCAGTACCGCCGATGATTGCGAGCATATTTTTCAGAAGTCAGGCGTAATGGAAAAATTTCAATCTTTCATTGCATAAATCGCAGGCAAGTTCCGCCATGCACCGTGCACATCCATACCGAAACCGAACACATAGCGATTCGGCAGTGTAACACCCACAAAGTCCGCACTGATTGGCTTGGAGCGGCCGATGTCCTTGTCGGCAAGAACCGCGCTGTAGAAGGCTGTTGCACCGTTTTCCATGATCCGTTCGCGGATCGCGGCCAGGGTAATGCCTTCGTCGAGAATGTCATCCAGCACCAGCACCACCCGGCCTTGCACGTTTTCCCTGGGCATTACTTTCCAGTCGATCTGGCCGCCACTGGTCTTGTTATGGTAGCGAGAAGCGTGGACATAATCGAAATCCAGCGGGAATCTCAGTAGCGGCAGCAGTTGTCCAGTAAACACCACCGCACCGCCCATCACGCTCAGCACCAGCGGATAGCGATCCGATAGTGCTGCCGCAGTGATGTCCGCCGCCATACGGCTGACAGTATCAGCCACAACCTCAGCCGAATAAATCAGTTCCGCCGTATCAAGTATCCGTTCTGCTTCTGCGGCAGCAAGCATCAGTTTCCTTGGTGATGGATGTGGCTCAAGGTGTTAACGCGCCATTAATCAGCAGGTGTGTCGCAGCAATTATTGCCGCCCTGGCTCGCCAGATGAGCGGCAAACTCTTTCCCCACTTCAGGATGCTTGAGTGCCAGCGCAATAGTAGCCTTGAGGTAGCCGAGCTTGGTTCCGCAATCGTAACGGGTTCCGGAAAACTCGTAAGCCAGCACCCGCTCTTCCTGCAACAGTGAAGCGATGCCGTCGGTAAGCTGTATTTCCCCGCCAGCACCGGGCTTAACTCTCTCCAGGTGCGCAAAAATTGCGGGAGTAAGAATATAGCGTCCTACCACACCCAGCGTTGAAGGCGCGTCTTCGGGTTTAGGTTTTTCCACGATACCGGTAATGAGGTGCGGCCCTTTTTCTTCTGTTTCGCATTTGACGATGCCGTAATGCATCGTATCTTCCAACGCGACATTCTGTACGCCTAGTATCGAGCAGCGGTTCTGCTCATACAACCGGGTCATTTGCCGGGTGACCGGATCAGCGCTGTCGATCAGATCATCCGCCAGCAGTACTGCGAATGGCTGGTTACCCACCGCTGGCCGTGCGCACAGCACGGCGTGACCCAGTCCCAGGGCTTCCGGCTGACGTATATAAATGTAGGAAACATTCTTGGGCACAATGCTGCGCAGCATTTCCAGGGCGTCAGTCTTGTCGCGCGCTTCCAGTTCCGCTTCCATTTCGTAGGCTTTGTCGAAATGATCTTCGATGGAACGCTTGTTGCGCCCGGTGATAAAAATCATTTCCGTGATACCCGCCGCGACGGCCTCCTCCACCGCGTACTGGATCAGAGGCTTGTCCACGATCGGCATCATTTCCTTGGGGCTGGCCTTGGTGGCGGGCAGAAAGCGGGTGCCCATGCCTGCTACTGGGAAAACGGCTTTGGTTATTTTTGTCATAAGGGCATCTCTAAAAATCCAGATTTCGTCACAATACTTTGTTGCTCACAAAAAATGTTTCCTTGTTTCCTTACATATCGGTCATATGCTGCGTCTGCATTTTTTGTTCTCGCCTCGTCTTGTTTAGAACTTTGAATTTCTAGAGACGCCCATAAGTTTATCGACTACGTTCTGCGTGAATCCTGCAATAATTGTAACAGTCCCGCCTCGTCTAGGATGGTTATTCCCAATTCGATCGCTTTGTCATACTTGCTGCCCGGATCGGCCCCTGCCACCACGTAACCGGTTTTTTTCGAAACGCTTCCGGTTACCTTCCCGCCCGCAGCTTCGATTCTCTCCTTGGCATCTTCCCGCGTCAGCTCCGGCAAGGTCCCGGTCAACACGAAAGTCCTGCCGTTTATCCTGCCGGCACTCAACTTTTCCTGTTGCGTGCCGCTGCCTTCCTGCCAATGCACACCGGCTGCACGCAACTGCTCGATGACTTCACGATTGTGCCTCTCGGCGAAAAAATCGGCAATGCTCTGCGCTACCACCGGACCGACATCTGGCACCTGCTGCAAGCTTTCCGCATCCGCCGCCAGCAACTGCGCAAGATTGCCAAAATAGCGGGCCAGTTCTTTGGCGGTGGTCTCACCCACATTACGAATTCCAAGCGCATAAATGAAACGCGCCAACGTAGTGCTTCTGCTTTTCGCAATAGCCGCCACCACGTTGCTCGCGGATTTATCCGCCATGCGTTCCAGGCTGGCAAGCGCTGCAATATTCAGCTTGTAAAGATCTGCCGGCGTTCTGACGGTGGCATTATCTACCAGTTGCTCCACCAGCTTGTCCCCCAGACCTTCGATGTCCAGAGCGCGGCGCGAAGCAAAATGCAGCAGCGCCTGTTTCCGTTGCGCCGGACAGAACAGCCCGCCAGTACAGCGCGTCACTGCTTCCCCCGGTACGCGCACCGCCCTGGCGCCGCATACCGGGCAGTGGTCGGGCATGATGAATTGCCTTGCGTTACTGGGGCGCTGTTCCAGCACCACCGCCACCACTTCGGGAATCACGTCACCCGCGCGCCGCACGATCACATGGTCACCGATCATCACATCCTTGCGCCTGATTTCATCCTCGTTATGCAAGGTTGCGTTGGTTACGGTGACGCCGCCAACCGATACCGGTTGCAAGCGCGCAACCGGAGTCAGGGCGCCGGTTCTGCCCACTTGCACATCGATTCCCAGCAATTCGGTCACCGCTTCCTGTGCCGGAAACTTATGTGCCACCGCAAAGCGCGGCGCACGGGAAACGAATCCAAGTTTATCCTGCTGTGCCAGATCATTGACTTTGTACACCACGCCATCGATATCGTAAGACAGACGTTCGCGCAGTCCCCCTATCGCATGGTAATACCCCAGCAGTCCGGCTGCACCGCTCACCACCTGGCGCTCGCGTGCCACCGAGAAATGCATCGACGCAAGATAATCCATCACATGGCTATGTTTGTCGCGCGGCACGCCGCCGCCTGCGTGCGTGCCGATGCCATACGCAAAGAATGTCAGTCTTCGGTTTGCGGTAATGCCGGGATCAAGCTGGCGTAGCGAACCGGCTGCGGCATTGCGCGGATTCATGAATTCCTTCTCGCCCCTGTCACGCTGCTGCTGGTTGAGCTTTTCAAAATCGGCTTTCAACATCAGCACCTCGCCGCGCACTTCCAGCAGGGTGGGATGATGATTGCCGTGCAGCCTGCCAGGCAAATGCAGCGGGATGGATTTGACGGTGCGTAAATTCAGCGTGACATCTTCACCGGTGTAGCCATCGCCACGGGTCGCACCCGTCGCGAATACGCCGTTCTCGTAACAGAGACTGACGGCGAGGCCGTCGAATTTCGGCTCCACCGCATATTCCACGCTATCCGCTTCCAGACCCTGACACACGCGCCGGTCAAACGCATCCACCTCCGCCTCTGCAAACGCGTTGTTGAGCGAGAGCATCGGGGTGCGATGGATAACCTGGGAGAATTCCTTAAGCGGCGCGGCACCTACGCGCTGGGTGGGGGATTCGGGCGTGACTAGTTGGGGGTAAAGCTGCTCAAGCTGTTGCAACTCGCGGAACAGCCTGTCGAATTCGACATCCGGAATAATCGGATCATCCAGTACGTAATAACGATAATTATGCAGCTCGACAGTCTCACGCAGCTTCTGCGCTTGCTGCCGAATATTTTCCGGAATGCTCATTCACGCAAACAGCCTCAACGCGATCTCGCCGCCGGCGGGAATATTGCGCGCTTTCATCATGGCCTGCATGTTGCCCAGATGCTGCTTGATTTTGGCGATGCCGCTATCGGTCAGGGAAACGCGGTTGTCATCCACCAGCATACCGCCTAGCGTGGTGGAAAAGATCCCGGCGAGATGCATCATCTGATCGAAAACTCTTTCACCGTTCTTCACTCTGGGCACATCCAGCAGGAAAGTGACGCCATGCGTGGTAAGTGTTCTCATGTTGTCAGGCGAGAATGGTGTAGATTCAAAGTTGTTAAGCGAAAATAGAATGGCGCCATTTTCATCACGGTAGTTAAATGCACCCCCCGTCTCCAGCTTGAACCCGGATGCTTCCGCCAAGGCGCGGATCTTGGTGCCGGTGAATGCGCCACCGTCCTTGCTGATAATGTTGATGCCCACCATCACATCCACTCCCGCACAAAACTGGTCAAGCACCACTGCCTGCGCATGCGCTTGCCGAGTATCGGGAAAATCAGCAGCGGCATGCACGTGTGCCGTGAAATTCTGCACCATGTCGCAAAACTCGGACAGGCTCACTTCACTTACGGGGCCGGAGCGATCGACCAGTTGCAGACAGCCCTTCAAGCCGGCATAGCCACCCTTGCCGTCATTTTCCTCTATGGTGATTTCTTCCCAGGATGCGCCGGCAGCTCTCTGTCCCAGCAAGTGCACTGGTTTGCCGAAATCGAATTTCCGCCGCAATACCTCAGTCAGGTCTGAGGCGGCGATCAATGCTCCGCCCCGGATGTTTACGATATACTCCATGGCGCTGGCACTATCAACTTCAGCCGCTTTCTGTTCTGCCGGCACCGGCATTACAACCTTGGCTGCGGCATCTGGCTGAGAAATTTCTGCCGGCTCAATCGGTTCTATTCCCGGCTCAGCAAGTCCTATACTCGGCTCCGTCTGAAATTCCTGCAGCATCTCCCTGCCGAGTTGCGGCTCCACCCGTCCATCCTGCGCAACAATCTCATCAGCTTCGAGCAGCACATCTTCATGCTTGCGCTCAAATGCCTCTTCCGCGCCACGCCGGTAGCGCCGCTGCTGCATCCAGTTGAACAGAACCACGCCTATGACCACGACGATGCCAATGACAATCAGGCTGATTTGTAAATCACTCATGCCCATCACGTCCATCATGCCACCGCCGCCACATCGCTCAGTCTGACAGCCTCTTCGATGTCCACCGCGACTACGCGCGAGACACCTTGTTCCTGCATGGTGACACCTATCAATTGCTGCGCCATTTCCATGGTGATTTTATTGTGGCTGATGAAAAGAAACTGGGTCTGCCGCGACATTTTCTTCACCAGATCACAGAAACGTTCAGTGTTGCTGTCGTCCAGCGGCGCATCCACCTCATCCAGCAGACAGAACGGTGCGGGGTTAAGCTGGAACAGCGAAAACACCAGTGCCAGTGCAGTCAGTGCTTTCTCGCCACCGGACAGCAAATGAATGGAGCTATTCTTCTTGCCTGGTGGCTGGGCGATGATCTGTACACCAGAATCAAGAATCTCCTCGCCACTCAGTACCAGCTTAGCTTGTCCGCCACCGAATATGACCGGGAACATTTCGCTTAAATGACTGTTGACCTTGTCGAAAGTTTCCAGCAAACGCTCGCGAGTTTCGCGATCTATCCGGCGGATTGCGTTTTCCAGAGTCTCCACAGCTTCTCTCAAATCCTGTAACTGCGCATCAAGATAAGTCTTGCGCTCCTGAGAGGCCTGCAACTCCTCCAGCGCAGCGAGATTGACCGCGCCCAAGGCCGCAATCTCGGTATTCAGGCGATTGATCTCGGTCTGCAATGTAGCAGGCCGCGTTTTGCCCAGAGCTAACAGCAATTCCTCCTCGTTGGCTTCCGCTTCCTTTAACTGTTCGCCAAACTGATTCTCGGTAATGCGCGCTTCCTGTTCCTTGAGGCGCGCCTGGCTGATGGATTCCCGCAACGGGTGCAGCTTCTGCTCGGAAGTCATGCGCTCCTGCTCTATTTCCCGCAACTCGTTGGCCGCACCTTCCAAAGCATTGCGCGCTGTTGCCAATGCCAATTCACGCTGCTCCCGCAACGCCAGCCATTCCTGTAACTGACTGTTCAGCGGTGTTTCATCAAAACCACCCTGCTCGGTCTGCAATTTCTCCAGATTGTTTCTTAGTTCGGTAATATTCCCGTCGATGATATGAATGGAGTTCTCCACCTCGACGATTTTATTTTGACAAGTCTTTTCATAGAAAGCAGCTTCCTGCATTTCTCTTGCCGCATTCTGTGCAAGCTGACGCTGAGTGTTGAGAGACTGCTCCGCCGCTTCCGCCGCCAGCTTCTCCTGCTGCACCTGTTCCCGCAGAGCCTCAATTTGAATTTGATATTCCGCCAGTTTTGTTTCGGCATTCCGTTTCTGCGAAGTTTCCGCTGCTGTCTGCTGCGCGATTTCTGCCAGCTCACCTTCAATCTGGCTGCGGCGCTGGCTGGCGCGTTCGGCCAACTGGGTAAGCTTCAGCACCTGTATCTGCAGATCATGGTGCTGCTGCTGAAGCTGCTCACTATCCTGACGCAAGCGCGCGACTGATACTTCCAGTTCACGACAAATTTCTTCCGCTGTCGCCAGGGCAGACTTCTCCAGGAGGAGACCGCGTCCTAGCGCAGCCACTTCGATACTGATCTGGGTTATCTCCCGCTGCCGCGCCAGCACTCCGTGCAATTGCGAATCGGGCGCATAGTAAGTGAGGCTGTGACGGGTGAAAATATGACCTTCGCGCGTTACCAGCATCTCGCCACAAGCCAGTCTCGTTCGCTGCGCGAGACCGTCCTGCATGCCATCAACCACAAATATGCCGCTCAGCCATTCGTTCAACACGGCTTCTATTCTGCTGTCAGCACAAGTCAGATACCCTTGCAGCGGCGTCCAGCCTTCCTTGCTTTGCAGCCTGTCTTCAGCTTGCCCGGCTGATCCGGCCGCTTCAAACAGCGCCCATTTTCCGGGGGGCGAATCGCTCACCCAATCCTGCGCCGTTTCCAGCCGCTCAAGCTGCGCACTGTTCAGACGCTCGCGCAATACCGCTTCCAGCGCGTCTTCCCAACCCTTTTCAATCTGGATGCTTTGCCACAAACGCGGCGATGCATCCAGCTGATGCTTGCTAATCCATGCACTTAATCCTTCGTTGCCTTCGAGCCGATGCTGCAAGCGTTGCAGCGCATCGAGTCGGGCTTCCGCTTGAGTGATCTGCTGCTCCAGTGCTTGCACCTTGCGTGCAAGCTCACGCTTGCTTCCCTCCGCACCGGGCAGGCGCTCTACCGCTTGCGCGAGTGCTTCCTGTTTCTGTTTCAGGTCCGCAGCAACACTGTCCGTCTCGCGCTGCAAGCGGGACAACCCTTCGTCGTCAGGTTGTGGCAGCGACCCCTGCTCCTCCAGCAGCCGTTCGCGACGCAATTCCAACTGCTGCAGAGTTTTCTCGGCATGGGTGCGATGACTTTCTTCCAGTTGCCCGCTCTGCTCGACCAGCAACAAGCCGCGCTGCATTTCTCCCAGTTTCTCCTGGCTCGAACGGAAGACGGATTCCGCCAGCGGCAATTTCTCGTTTTCTGTCGCGGTTTTTTGTTTGCCGGCTTCATGGGTCAGTTGCGCCCGTGCAAGTTCGCTGCGCCAGCGGCTTAAACTGTCAGCAGCGCTCTCCTTTTGTTCTCCGTGATGCTCCAGCTGGCTCTTCGCCGCCGTGATCTGCAATTCCATGCGCTGGCGGTTCTCGCGCAGATACTGTATCTGCTGCTCGATCCGCGCCACTTCCGCATTGGCGGCATACAGCTCGCCCTGTGCCTGATGCAAGCTGTCGCCGGCGGCATAATGCTGAGCGCGTTTTTCTTCCAGACGTTTTTCCGCATCGCGCAGACGTGCGGTTTCAGCTTCCAGCTCCATTTCCAGCCGCTGGATTTCCTTTTCGGTGCGGATACGCTGCCCCGCCGCTTCCTGTTTGCGCGCCAGCCACAACAGGTTCTGCGCGGTGTGCAACTGACCCTGCATCTCCTTGAACTGGCTGGCGACCTTGGCCTGCTCTTCCAGATGCTGCAACTGCTTTCCCAGTTCCTGGCAGATATCGTCCACCCGCAACAGGTTTTCGCGAGTGTCGTTCAAACGTAATTCGGTTTCGCGGCGGCGCTCGCGGTATTTGGAAACCCCTGCGGCCTCCTCCAGAAATACGCGCAGTTCCTCCGGTTTGGCCTCGATGATGCGGGAAATCATTCCCTGCTCGATAATGGCGTAGCCGCGCCCACCTATACCGGTGCCAAGAAAGATATCGGCAATATCGCGGCGACGTACGTGGATGTTGTTGATGTAATAGGTTGATTCGCCATCCCGCAACAACACCCGCTTGATGGAAATCTCCGCATAGCTCGACCACTGTCCCGCCGCTTTGCCCAGACTGTTGTCAAATATCAGCTCAACGCTGGCGCGTCCCACCGGCTTGCGATTGGCCGAGCCGTTGAAAATGACGTCCTGCATGGACTCGCCGCGCAGTGCGGATGCCCTCGATTCGCCCAACACCCAGCGCACCGCATCGATCACATTGGATTTGCCGCAGCCGTTGGGGCCGACCACTCCTACCAGATCACCGGGAACTGGAATATTAGTAGGATCAACAAAGGATTTGAAACCGGCAAGTTTGATGTGGGAGAGGCGCAATTTATTGTTTGTTACCAGTTATAATCGGGCAAACCAAAAAACGCCCTAAAAGACAACCCTAGGGAAGACCATTCTAACCGATTTAACCGAGATAAGAGAATGCCTAGCCGCCCCGCGAAAAAACTGGAAACCTTTCCCAATCCGACCCCGACACGGGATTACCATATTCACATGGAAATTCCGGAGTTTACCTGCCTGTGTCCGAAAACCGGGCAGCCGGATTTTGCCACCCTGATTCTGGATTACATCCCCGATAAAAAATGCATCGAGCTTAAAAGCCTCAAGCTCTACATCTGGTCTTACCGTAACGAAGGCGCGTTCCACGAAGCCGTCACCAATCGTATCCTCGATGACCTGGTCGCCGCCCTGAAGCCAAGATACATGCGCCTCACTGCCAAATTCTACGTGCGCGGCGGCATTTTCACCAATGTTGTGGCGGAGCATCGCAAACCAGGATGGAAGCCATCAGCGGTGGTGGAACTGGGGAAATTTGAGAGTCAGTCCAATATGCGCGGGTGAGTTTTCCGGACTCTCGCCAGCCCCACAGAAAATCCTTGCGCAACCGAGTGTGGTTGGCTACTATCAGCTTGGTTTTTTATGCTGGTGCTGGCGGATAAATCCAACACGGGTTTATTCGAATTTTGAATCCACAAAGCTATTAATCACAACCAGCGCCATGCGCATACAACGATCGGTAGCCGCCCTAATTGTCGGCTTAATGCTTGCTATTGCAAACCCCACAGCGAGTACAGCGGCACCCACCGAACAATCCTTCATTCAGCTTGTGCCGACAGCAGCGAGTGGCGCCGATGATGCCTCCGCCGCAGAAAGTCTGGCTTTAACGCCGCCCTCCGAAATGGCCGGCTTTACTGCCAACCTATCCACGCCCCCGGCTGATCTGTGGGAACGCATACGCAACGGTTTCGCCATGGCTGAATTAAACAGCGTAGAGGTGCGCAATAGCGAAAA
The DNA here is from genome assembly GCA_043752345.1 of Nitrosospira sp. Lineage (GTDB taxonomy): Bacteria > Pseudomonadota > Gammaproteobacteria > Burkholderiales > Nitrosomonadaceae > VFJL01. The sequence continues at coordinate 4,867 of JAYUYT010000036.1, read as the reverse complement.
CTTCTACGCCAGCCGCCCGGAATACATCAACCGCGTCGTTGAACGCAGCAAGCGCTATCTGTTCCATATCGTCGAAGAGGTAGAGCGCCGCGGTATGCCCACCGAAATCGCCCTGCTGCCGATTATTGAGAGCGCCTTCAATCCCACCGCCTATTCCCGCAGCCATGCTTCTGGTATCTGGCAGTTCATTCCCTCCACCGGCAGGAACTACGGCCTGCACCAGAACTGGTGGCATGACGATCGGCGCGACATTGTCGCCGCCACCAGTGCCGCGCTGGATTATTTACAGAACCTCCATCGCATCTTCGGCGATTGGGAGCTGGCGCTGGCTTCGTATAATTGGGGCGAAGGCGCGGTAGGGCGGTCACTCACCCGGAACCGTAACAACGGTTTGCCGGCGAATTTCAGCAGCATCAGGAAACCATCCGAAACCCGTAACTATGTCCCCAAGCTGATCGCAATGAAAAATATCATCTCCAATCCGGCGGCTTTCGGCATCATGCTTGAATCCATCCCCAATCAGCCTTATTTTGAACAGGTCGCAACCACCCAGCATATTGATGTGAAACTGGCGGCAGATCTTGCGGATATATCCATGGATGAATTCAACGCACTCAACCCCGCCCACAACCGTCCGGTTATTAATGTCAACGGTTCGCGCACTCTGCTGCTGCCGGTGGACAAGGTGGAAACCTTCATGGCCAACCTGGAAAATCATGGCAAACCGCTGGTGTCATGGCAAGCCTATCAGGCGAAGAGTGGAGAAACTGCCGAGAGAATCTCGGCACGGCATGGCATCAGCGTAGCGCGGCTGAGGGAAGTCAATGGCATTGCACGGCATGGCAAGATTGCGCCGGGCCAGACTTTACTGGTGCCGCTTAACGGCAGCAGTGTTGGTATGGACATCTCTGCCATGCGCAACCAGCCGGTCGCACTGAAAATACTCGAACGCAGCCTGGTCTATGCCGTCAAAAAAGGCGATACGCTCTCCACCATCGCCATGCATCATGGCATCAGCGTAGCGCAAATCCAGTCATGGAACAGTCGTACCGAGCGTCTGGCCATCGGCCAGAAACTGGTACTCAAGCAAATCACGTCCGGGAAAATCCGTCTTGCTAAAGCCCCTGCAAAGAAACCTGCCGCCCCGGCGAAGAAAAGCAATGTGATATTGGCTGATGCCAACAAATACAGACGCTAAGCATTCTGTCTGATGCAACAAACAATTCCAGTTCCAGTTCGAGAGTGAAACCAGGCGATGACGAACGAACGCCGCAGACAGTACGAATAGTACGGCCAGGCGTAAGTAAGGATATCAACGAAGTGTCACTGATGGAATGGGATTGGAATTACTCAGTCGTTCAAGCTTGGTTCGCACTAGTTCAATATGCCCCCTCAATTCATATAAATGCTGAGAGAACGAGACCGGCAATCGCAGCCCATTTACCTTGTCTTCAATATTACCGAGTTCGGCCAGGTATTTTTTAAATTCCTGTTTGTCGGTGTCGGCCTGAATCTGGGTTTCCAGAAAACGCAGTTCACCGTAGTACCTGAACAGTTTCATCTTTACCAGCCGGATATAGATTACGGGAATAATCTTTGTCAGCGGAATGAGTAAAGCCAGCAAAGGTATCAAAACAATCAGCATCCGGTTGACAAAAGTGGCCGCCCAGAACGGCAGGTACTTATCCAGAAACGGCAGCCCGTTTTGATAGAAATTCTCGGCCTGTGCGCTCAGCGGAAAGTCAGAATCCAAGCTGGCGGGAAATTCACCTTTCTTATTCAGAAGTCCTGCGCCACCATGTATCTTCGAGACTATTTTAAGCATCAGGTAAACTAGCGCTGGATGGACATCGTTACGAACGACCAGCACTGCGGTGGGTGCAAGTAAATGCACATCACGCGCGGGAATATTGTTCTCTATATCCAGAGAACCTTCCGGTAAGATGAGATGATGCAGGTAGGGAAACTGTCTGGTATAGGCCTCTGCCTGATCCAGGCTTACCAGACGCAAGGAAGGATCTCGGGAAATCTCACGGATTAATGCCGACTCGGGTGTGTCCACAAAAATTGCCGCATCAATCTCTCCTTTACGCAGCGCGTCAGCAGCCCCTTGATTGCCGATGGAAACAAGTTGGGTGTTGTCAACATTGATCCCACTGGAATTCAGCAGGGTCATTGCCAGGGATCTAGTCCCGCTTCCGTCCTTACCGACTGCAATTTTGCGGCCTTTCAAATCTGATAAGTGAGTTATCTCCTTTTTACAACGGCAGAAAATCCAAACCGGCTCGTAATACAAGCTACCCAGCGATACCAGGTTTTCTGACCCTTCGGCACTCGCGACCCCATCTTGTATGAAAGCCATCTCGACATTGGAATCTGGATTCTTCAATTTTCTGATATCGTCAATAACACCTTTTGACGCATGCAGCTCAAGGTTTATCCCGCTCTCTTTCAGGAGTACCTGATAAATCGTGGCGTAGGCTTTGTAGTTGCCTTCTTCCATACTGATGGACATTGCAATCCTTTCAGGTGGCGCGGGATCGACATATTGGTAGATCAGGAACATGCCAATCAGAATCAACAGCAAGGTAGGAAGAAACGCCTGCAGCAGCTCGACGGAGAACTTGGGGGCAATGCTGGAAATGTAATTATTTACTTTCTTTCTCATTGCCAAGATTGTCCATGACAGGAATCAGGATTGATGCTGCCGCCGGTTATGCTTAAAACGGCGGACGAGATTTATTCAGCGGACTGATACTCCACTGTTTGAGATCAGATCGATGCGCCGCTGCAGGCGCGCGACTTCTTCTTTATCATTCAATTGTTCTGCGCGACGGGCCGCAACACCCAGCCACACGAGCAGCGGGCGGCGCCATCCCTGATCGGAGGCAGTCTGGATGGTAACGGCTATGGCTTCGGGTGTCAGGTGACCCACCTGCAACAATGTTCCAGCCGCGACCAGCCGCGCCAGCGGATCGTCGATGGTATTGAGCGCCGCGCCCGCACCGGCAACCACTGCGCGATGTTGCGCAGGCAGCAGCGCCGTGTCCAGTCCCGTCCAGCGACCTGCCAGATAGTCGGCATAAGCGCGCTCCTCAGCGGCAGCATCCTTGGCCAGCGCCTGGAACGGCTCGCAGTTGCTGAATTCAAGACTGGCTACCTGGGCCGCACAGCGCACCAGTTCGGCGCGCGCCAGCAAGTCCGCGCGCCCGGTGCTGGCAATCTCCGTGCGCACGCGGGCAAATTCCACATCCGCCAGTTTGGAGTTCCCCACCAGATAAGCCGTAACCGAGTTCTTGAGTGAGCCATGCGCATTGAGCTGCCAGTCCGGTGGCACGGGACTGCTAGCGCAGCCGGCAAGTCCGATTACTACAATTGCCCACAGTACTTTCATGGCAATTTAAGCTCCGTGTCACGCGCCAAGGGCCATTTGCGGTTAATTTCATCCACCAGGTGCTCCACCTTGCGCAAACTCATCTCCACTTGCTCCCGCAAAGCACCCAAGTCGGTGGTGGCTACCCGAGCGTTGGCGCCAACAGCCTGGGCTTCGGCCAGCACGGCATCGACGCTCTTAAGGCTGGTCCGTACGTCACCCAGAATTGCATTGACTTGGACCATGGCAGCCTGTGACTCATCCAGGGTGGTGATGACTTTTTTCGCATTCGCCTCGCTGCCTAGCACCACGCCTAGCGCACCGTACGGACCCTTGAGGTTTTGCGTGACGGTCTGCACGTTATCCAGACTCATGTTCAGGCTGGAGCCTGATTTAGTCATGTTCTCCAGATTCTCAACCAGGACGCGTATGGTGCTCACGAGTTGTGGAATTTCTGCGGTGGCGTCACCACTCAACACCGTGCGCACAGCGCCATCGGGCAGCGGCGGATCTGTCAGTACCCCGGTGAACGCGCGCAGGTGAATGCCGCCCACCACACTACGTTCCATGATGAAAACGCTGCTGGTACGCAACCACTTGGCATCCTGGCGCGCCACCTCTATCACGATGCGGGCTTTGCCGTCATCAGCCAGCTCAACGCGCTGCACGCGCCCTATTGGAAAACCCGAGAACGTCAGGTCCATGCCGACGATCACGCCTTCGGAATCATCTGCGACCAATATTACCTGCTGGGTACTTTCGAACACTCCGCGTGCATACATCACATACGCCAGCGAACTGAACACCAGCACCGCCATCAGAACCAGCAGCAGCACGACCTTGAATTCAATGTTGGGTGGCGGCGATATTGGTTGGAATTGGGATTCGGGCTGCATACGTTGTAGTTTATCCACTTTAAATGTACTTGGCTGCCAAAGAAACACCTTCGATCAACAGCAAGACCAAAAACAATCGTACCGTACCTTGCGGCATAGGGCTCGATTCCCTTGCGGTCTCATGCTGCGCCTGCAGCACCGAAGCAAGCGGAATCACCGCGACTGCCAGGCTGAACCACACTGTCTTGAGGACAAAGGTAACGGTGACAACCGGATCGAATACGCGCCCGACCATGCGCGTGTACTCAGCAAAGCCCCATGGCGACAAACCATAAACGACTAGGTAGGCCAGCACCAGCGCCACCACGCTGCTCACCGCGGCCAGTGTCGCCACCGAAAATCCGATGGCAATCACGCGCGGAACAAGCTCGGTGCGCATGAGGCTGGTCGTCGACCCGACACTGATCGCCATGCTTGAACGCAGCACCACAAAAAGGGCGGCACCCAGTGGAATCAACTCCAGCACCAGCACTCGCACCACCATTTCCAGCGCGTATTGGGACAAGCCGTAACTGGAAGCAGTCACCACAACGATGCGGATCAATACCAGACTGATAAGCGCGCACAGCACCGTGAACCAGAACAGCACCTGCCAGGT
>JAYUYT010000035.1:0-15835 GCA_043752345.1 Nitrosospira sp. | reverse complement strand
GCGTAATCGCCGCCTTTATGGCTTTTCCTATCGTGGTTCAGGGAAAGATCGAAGGCGTGCTGGCGCTGCAGATCTATAGTGAACGCGTGTTTCAAGTGCTGACAGACAATGTGGGGCTGGGAGCCAGCGGCGAAACCGTGGTGACGCGTCTCGAGGACGAGCACACCGCGCTGGTGATGGCTCCGCTGAAAGATGAACCTGATGCGGCGCTGAGACTCAAGATCCCACTCAATACCCCCCCGCTCTCCGCGGCGATCTGGGGTAGCCTGCACACGGATATTGTTCGGATTCAGCGCGCCGACGCTGAATCCCCGGTCTCTACGGCGATCTGGAGTAGTCTGCATGGCCAGCGTGGCGCTGGCCTCACGATGGATTACCGTGGCAAGGAAGTGGTCGCAGCATGGCGCTATCTGCCGCGTATGAGCTGGGGTATGGAGGTCAAAATGGATGCGGACGAGGTGTTCGCTCCTGTTTACCGCGTGCGTACCTTTGGCTTGGTGATTCTGGGTTTGACACTTCTTGCCGCCATCATGGGCGCCATCCTGTTCAGCCGCCGTATGGTCACCACCCTGAAAACCCTCAGCCGCAGCGCGCAGGACATCGCCGCCGGTAACCTGCAGCAGCGCGTCCCAGTTGAGGGTGGGGATGAAATCGGGCAACTGGCACGCATCTTCAATACCATGACGGAACGCCTGAGTGCCAGCAACCGCGAACGGGAGACCGCTGAAAACAATCTGCGGCAACTCAACCAGGAACTGGAAGATAGGGTGGCGGCACGGACTGCCGATCTGGAGCAGGTCAATGCAACTCTGATTAGCAAGGAAGAAGAAACCCGCTCGGTAGTCGAGCATATGGAAGATTGTGTTGTTACCACCGACGAGAACGGCATTATCCTTTCCACCAATCCGGTCATAGAAAAGATCTTCGGTTATAGCCGCGACGAAGTGATCGGGCAGGATGTCGGCATACTCATGGCCGAGCCCCACCGTAGCAAGCATGTCGGTTATATGGTGCGGTATCGTATAACCGGACAGGGGCAGGAGTACGTCTCAGGCGCGCATGGCATCGGCATCGGCCGCGAAGTTGAAGGGCTGCACAAGAATGGCGAACCCATTGCATTGTATCTCGCGGTCAGTGAATATTTCGTTGGAGGAAAACGCTATTTCACCGGCCTTCTGCGTGACATCCGTGAACGTAAGCAGGCGGAGCAGGCGCTGCGCGGGAGTGAACAACGGCTGCGCGCCATTGTGGATAACATGGCTGCCTTCGTCGGTGAAATGACACCGGACGGAGTTCTGGTGGAAATCAACCGTGCCGCGCTGGAAGTGGGTGGCTTGCAGAGCCAGGACGTCATCGGCAAGCGGCTCGAAGAAACCTGGTGGTTTTCCCATTCACCGGTGGTGCAGGCACAAATCCGCGAAGATATCCACTTGGCGTTAGGTGGCCAGAGAGTACGGCATGACCTGGATACGCGTATAGCCGGCGGCGATCTCATGACCATCGATTTCATGCTGATGCCGGTTTACGACACCGATGGCCGGGTGGTCAAACTGATTCCTTCCGGCATTGACATCAGCAAACGGATCCGCATCATGCAGGATCTGGAGCAGGCCCGATTGGAAGCCGAACAGGCCAACCGAGCCAAATCGACTTTCCTCGCCGCCATGAGCCACGAGATCCGCACCCCCATGAACGGTGTGATCGGCATGGCTGACGTGTTGCAGCAAACCAGCCTCAGTGGTCATCAGATGGAGATGGTCAACCTTATTCGCGAATCGGCTTTTGCCCTGCTGGACATAATTGAAGATATTCTCGATTTCTCCAAAATCGAGGCTGGCAAGCTGGAGATTGAGCGCGAACCTATGTCGGTAATGGACGTGGTGGAGAAGGCTTGCGGGACGGTGGAAAGCCTAGCCGCACGAAAAGACGTGGAACTGACCCTGTTCATTGATCCGGCGATTCCCGAGGAAGTTCTGGGCGATGCCTTGCGCCTGCGCCAGGTATTGGTCAATCTCACCAACAACGCCATCAAGTTTTCCAGGGTACAGCAGCAGCCAAGCCGAGTATCGGTCCGCGCATTGCTGGCAGCGCACGGCCCAACCCAGATGACAATAGAGTTCCGCATAGCCGATAATGGCATTGGCATGAACGAAGAGACGCTAGCGCGGATTTTCACCTCCTTTACCCAAGGCGATGCTTCCACCACCCGGCGCTATGGCGGCAGCGGGCTGGGGCTGGCCATTTCTCACCACCTGGTGGGGTTGATGGGCGGCGAGATTACAGTGCAAAGTACGCCAGGTAAGGGCTCAACCTTCACCGTATGCCTGCCGTTTACACCTTCGCCAGTCAAGGCAGCTGCGGAAGGAAAAGCTATCGATCTGACGGGCCTTTCCTGTCTGGTGCTGGGTGGCACCGAGGGACTAGGCGATGATCTGGCTGCCTACTTGAAATATGGGGGTGCGGTGGTTGAACGCGTCGCAGACTTAACTGCAGCGCGTAAGCGAATTGATACGCTGCCACCTGGCCAATGGCTGCTGGTCATTGACGCTGGGCACGATACGCCACCAGTCGAGGAATTGCGCGCTGCTTACCACAGCCGCCACGGCCTGGAGCCACATTTCATAGTACTTGAGCACGGGCACCATCAGCCCGACATGGAGCCTCGCTTTGTCGTCGTCAAGCGCGGGCGGCGCCATCATGGACGTAGCGAAACAGTAGATCTCGTTACCCTGGATGGCGATGTCATGCACCGTGACCTTTTTCTCAAGGCAGTGGCCATCGCTGCAGGTCGGGCGCATGAGGAAGAAGAAACACTGCTGGTCAAGGCTGGGGTCATTGCACCGTCGCGCGAGAAGGCGTTGCAGGAGGGCAGGCTGCTGCTGGTTGCCGAAGATAATGAAATCAACCAGAAGGTGATCCGGCAGCAACTCGCTCTGCTCGGATATGCTGCAGATGTCGCTGGCGATGGTCGCGAAGCGCTGAAACGCTGGGAGACCGGCAATTATGCATTGCTGCTGACTGATCTGCATATGCCGGAGATGGACGGTTATCAACTGACCACGGCGATTCGTGCCACCGAATTCGGTAAAGCCCACGCACCCATCATCGCGTTCACCGCCAACGCCCTCAAGGGCGAGGCCGAGCATTGCCTGGACATCGGCATGGACGACTATCTGAGCAAGCCAGTGCAGCTTGTCCACTTGAAGGCCATGCTGGAGAAATGGCTGCCAGCCACCAAATTTGCTACTGAAATAGCTGTTGCAGATACCGGAGCCAACGTCTCTTCCATCAAGATGGAGGGGCCGGTGGATGTGCATGTCCTCGAAGCGCTGATTGGCGATGATCCAGCGGTGATCAGTGAGTTTCTGCGGGATTTCCGCGCCAGTTCAGTCAAAATAGCAACGGAATTGCACACTGCCTATCAGGCTGGGCAGGCTACAGCAGTTGGTGCAGCGGCACACAAACTCAAGTCATCGGCCCGTTCGGTCGGTGCGCTGGCATTGGGTGAATTGTGCGCCCAGATGGAGCGGGCAGGGAAGGCGGGAGACACCGCAGCATTGGCGGCGTTATTGCCCCGGTTCGAAACAGAGCTGGCCGTGGTAGATAAATATATTGCTGCGTTGTAAGCGCGCGCAACGATCGACCGCTAAGGCACCTGTTGGTCAATCACGATATTGATATTCTTGTCACCCGGTTTAACTTTCTGACTGAAACCTTGCAGGTCGCCGCTCTCAGGCATGGCTTTCCCGGATTTTGTGATTCTCGCGCTGATTATCAACTGAGGAACATTAGAGATCTTCAAATCGGGTCGGGCGCCCATACCATCGGTCAGCAAGAAAGACGCTGGCAAATCCCTGACCTTCTTTACCGCTATCGCCCGCGGCATCGGCGGGCCTTCTGTGGCGCGAGCAAAAATAAAGAGCGTGTCGTCAGGCGATACTTTGCCGGCAAATGAGGCGCTAAGCGTGACAGTACCTGAAAGGGTGCTGCCCGTTGCACCTGCGGCGGTGCCTGCCCCCGCTCCCGCCACCACAGACTTGTCTGCGGCAGGTGGCGTATTCTGGCTGTTTGGTGTTTGAGTCTGCATTTCTGCCATAGTGCTGCCTTTACCCATAGCCAGGGATTTCGCTTCGGCGATACTCTCCTTAACGGACTGGGCCAGCTTGGATTCCGGCGGAATCTGTACCAGCAGTTTTTCCCAGTAAGTTGCTGCTTGTTTGAAATTCTTTTGCTCAAATGCAGCCGTACCAGCCAACGCCAATGCTTTGGGATTTTTTGGGTCAAGGCTTAACGCCTTATTGACTAGTTCCATGGGTTTACCCAGCAGGCTCCCGCTGTTGGTCATTGCTACGATATCCGCATAGTCGACCAGCAACTCCGAACTTTCCGGGGACAAGATAAGCACTTGTTCGTAGGCAACTTTGGCTTCATTGAAACGCTGCATTATTGCGTAGGTTCTTCCCAGCATAATCCAGCCTTCCAGATCATTCGGCTGTTCCCTGAGGCGCGCGATAAGACTATCCAGTACCGAAGAAAAATTCTGATGGCCTGCTTCTTCCGCCATCGGCATCTGCTCAGGAGCTGGCTGTGGCGTTAATCCCTTGGTATTGCCGAGCCATAAGTAAAGTGAGACTGCCAGAAGCGGTATTGCCAGCACCATCACCGTTATGGTCGCAACGTTGCCGCGGTTACTGCCAGTCATTACCATGCTTGCCATGGACTCTCCTTCAGGGACATCCTGCACCATCCTTTGCTGTAATTCCCGTTTGCTTTGTTCATACTGTTCCTTGCTCAAGACGTCACTACGCAAGTCAGTTTCGAGTTCGGCTAACTGGTCTCGATAAATGCTTACATTGGCGGCCTCGCGTATTATCCCTGTCCGACTGTTTCCTTTGCGTAACAAGGTAGGCAGGATGAACAGCAAGGCACCGATGGTCAGGATGCCGGCAACAACCCAGAATGACGTCATGCGTTGTTACCTTTATCTTCCTTCAGCAAGGTCTCGGCGTGCCGATGTTGCTCTTCCGTTAATGGCGGTTCTTCAATCTGCTTGCGGCGGCGTTTAAGATAAAAGAATAATATTCCCGCTCCTGTGAGGAGAAAAACGAAGGGACCGCCCCACAACAAGTAGGTGGCAGGTTTGACGGGGGGGCGATAGAGAACGAAATCACCATAGCGCGCTACCAGAAAATCAATGATTTCCTTGTCGCTTTTGTTAGCCTGCATCTGTTCACGAATTTCGCGCCGCAGGTCATTGGCAAAGTCCGCACGTGAGCCAGCTAACGATTCGTTCTGGCATACCAGGCAACGCAAATCCTCGGAAAGCGCAATCATGCGTCGCTCAAGTACCGGATCTTCGGCCACTGGTATAGCTTCCTTGGCCCAATTCACAGGTGACAACAGAACAAAAATGAGCAGCAGAATAAGCTGCTTTCCACTACAGGTATTTCGTAAGTCCAGACTCATCCCTGCAGTTCCTTAATCAGTGGCAGAATTTTTTTCTCCAGCGATTCAATGGTTACTGGGCCTATCTGCTTGTGACGGATGACACCATTCTTGTCGATGACATAGGTTTCTGGAACACCGTAGACACCGAAATCAATACCAATCCTGCCTTCCGGGTCTACGACACTGACGGTATAGGGGTCGCCATACTGACTGAGCCATTGCAGGGCAAGGTCGGGTTTATCTTTATAATTCAGGCCGTAGATGGGCACGATGCCAGATCTGGCCAGCTCTACCAGCAGCGGGTGTTCTTCACGGCAGGAAACGCACCATGAGGCCCACACGTTAAGCAGCCATACCTTGCCTAGATTATCCTGGGATGCGAGGGTTTTCCCCGGTTCATGCAGCAACTGTGATTGAAAAACCGGGGCAGGCTTGCCGATCAAGGGGGATGGAACCTCGCGCGGCTTGAGGCCAAGACCGACGGCAAGAAACCCTACCAGCACGATGAAAGCTGCCAGCGGCAGCAGGAAACGCATCATGCTTTCTTGCCTCCTGTGGACAAACGAGGGTTGCTGGCGACAACTTTCTTGTCGTCACCCACAGTGGCAGTTTCAACATGTTTGTTATGTATCTTCAGACGGTAGCGTCGATCGCTCACTGCTACTATTCCGCCAAACGCCATCAGCAGGCAGCCAAACCAGATCCAGTCGACAAAAGGTTTATGGTATACCCGCACCACCCAGGCACCGTCTTCCAGTGGCTCACCCAGCGCAACATAAAGATCGCGCAGAAAACCGGTATCGATCGCAGGTTCGGTCATCGCCATGCCGGAGGCGTTGTAGGTACGTTTTTCCGGTTGCATCACACGAATCTTTTCGCCATTCCGCAGCACCTCGATATCCCCGCGCATTGCCTGGTAATTGGGGCCGGATACTGGAGTTGCACCGTTGAAGCGGAACGTATAGCCGCCCATCTCCACAATACTGCCGATTTCCATGCGCACATCTTTTTCGGTCTCATACCCATTCACCAGCGTTACGCCGATGATGAATACCGCTATTCCAAGGTGTGCCAAATGCATGCTGTAATAACTACGCGATTGTCTGGCAAGTTTTGTGAACAATCCACCCTGGCCACTGTTATGCAGGCGGTGACGGATGCTGACAAAGATGGTGGCAATAATCCAGAAAGCCAGCAGCAAGCCAAAGCTTACCAACGGCTTCCACTCCCCCATGACAAATGGCATCAGCAGCGCGGTCACCACGCTCACGCCGAAGGCCCAGCGCAAACGTAGCATCAGTTCCGGTAGACTCGCTTGCTTCCAGCGAGCAAGAGGACCCAGCCCCATCAGGAAAATTGCCGGTGTCATCAGCGGTACAAATACTGCCTCGAAATAGGGTGGTCCTACCGATATCTTGCCGAGATCGAGTGAGTCCATGATCAAGGGATAAAGCGTGCCAAGCAATATGCTGCCTGCTGCCACTACCAGCAGCAGGTTATTGGCAAGCAGCATCGATTCCCTGGATACCAAATCAAACTTGCCACCCAGACCAATCTTGGGCGCCCGCCAGGCGAACAACAGCAAGGAACTACCGATGACGATAATCAGAAATGCCAGAATGAATACGCCACGCGCAGGATCAGTAGCGAAAGCATGAACCGAAGTTAGTACACCTGAGCGGACCAGGAAAGTACCAAGCAGACTTAAGGAAAATGCGCCGATCGCGAGCAGCACGGTCCAACTCTTGAAACTGCCACGTTTCTCGGTTACTGCCAGTGAATGAACCAGTGCAGTGCCCACCAACCATGGCAGGAAAGATGCGTTCTCGACCGGATCCCAGAACCACCAGCCACCCCAGCCAAGCTCATAATAAGCCCACCAGCTGCCGAGCATGATACCGATGGTGAGAAACACCCATGCGACAGTGGTCCACGGGCGTGACCAGCGTGCCCAGGCGGCGTCCATTTGCCCGCTGAGTAACGCAGCAATAGCAAAAGCGAATGCCACAGAGAAACCCACGTAACCCATATAAAGCATGGGGGGATGGATCACCATACCCGGGTCTTGCAGCAAAGGATTCAGATCATTCCCTTCCAGGGCCGCGGGCAGGAGGCGGTCAAATGGATTGGAGGTTACCAGCAGGAACAGAATAAAGCCTACACTGACCAGCCCCATTACACCGAGTACTCGCGCTACCATCTCATCCGGCAGATGACGGCTAAATACGCTCACCGCAACCGACCAGGCTGAAAGCATGAACACCCATAATAGCAGCGAGCCTTCATGAGAACCCCAGCTTGCGGCAAAACGGTAATGTGCCGGCAGATCGGAATTGGAGTTTCGAGCGACGTTCATCACCGAGAAGTCATTGTTGACAAACGAATAAGCAAGGCAGCCAAAAGCAATCGCAAGGAAGACAAATTGTCCTTGTACCACGGGGCGGGCCAGTGCAATCCATGAAGGAATGCCGCGGGCAGCGCCAATGATAGGCAGAGTTCCTTGCGTCAGTGCCAACAGCAACGCGAGGATGAGGGCAAAATTACCGAGTTCTGGAATCATGGTCGGGACTTTGAAGTTAGGGGTTAAGAACTAAGGATCAAGAGGGAGACAGGTGAACAGGAGGGTAGTTTTGTTCCCGCTTCCCGTCCAATTATTTGGTCATTACCGTTTTTTGCATTTTGGCCTGCTCTAGCGCGCCTGCGGCTTCCGGCGGCATATAATTTTCATCGTGCTTGGCAAGTACTTCATCTGCACGGAAGACGCCATCTGCCGACAGTTTTCCTTGAGCTACTACGCCTTTGCCTTCCTTGAACAGGTCAGGGAGAATACCCGTATAAACTACAGGGATAATTTTGGCGGTATCAGTTACGACAAAATTTACCGTCACCCCGTCACTCTGGCGCTTGATACTACCTTCTTCCACCAACCCGCCGATGCGGAAACTCTTGCCGATAGGCGCTTCATTGGCGGCTACTTGGGAAGGGCTGAAGAAAAAGACCAAGTTACTTTCGAATGCATTCAACACCAGCGCAGCAGCAATACCTAGTGCACTCACCCCTGAAGCAATGATCGCCAGTTTTCTATGACGTGGTTTCATTTCTGTTCTCTTGTTTAGTTGACTCATGGATCAGACTAAGATGTTTCAGCAAAGTTCGCTTGCGATTGAACACCAAGGCAATTTCTCCGACTATGCAGGCAACCGACACCAGGTAGGAGCCCCATACGTAGAACCCATATCCGCCCATGGAAAAGAAATCCGACCAGCTGGCCCAGCTCATTGCGCGGCCCCCTGTAATTCACCTACCCACGCAGTATGACGTTCGCGTTCCAGAATGATGGTGCGGGTACGTATCAATATCACTGCAATAGCGTACATCCAGCACGCAATGGACATGATGAGCATACCGGTCAGCATGGTAGCCGCCATTTTTGGTGACTGCGTAACGCTGACGGAGGCCCCTTGATGCAAGGTATTCCACCATTTAACCGAGAAATAGATGATAGGGATGTTGACCACACCTACCAGCGCAATCACCGCACCGGCCTTATCGGCGCGACGTGGGTCGTCTATTGCTGCCTGCAGTGACATAAAGCCGATATAGAGAAACAGCAGAATCAGTTCGGATGTAAGCCGGGCATCCCATACCCACCATGCTCCCCACATGGGTTTGCCCCACAGTGCACCAGTCCATAGAGCAAGAAAAGTAAACATTGCTCCGGTCGGTGCAATGGCAGTGGCCATCATGGAGGAAAGCCGGGTGTTGAATGCAAGACCGATACCAGCCCAAACTGCCATGATCACATAGAGAAACATCGACATCCATGCCGCCGGCACATGAATGAAAATGATGCGGTAGGCTTCACCTTGCTGAAAATCGGTGGGGGCGACAAAAAAACCAATATAAAGCCCCACCGCAAACAATATGGTTGCAGCGATGGAGAGCAGCGGAATCATTTTTCCGGCCAGGAAATAGAAACTTGCCGGAGAGGAATACTTGAACCAGTTAATCGCCATGTTTAAAAGCTCTGAGCCCTAAGTTTGCAGCCGCGATTCTAAACCAAAAACCTGAAATTCAGAATTGCTTTCTTTATTCCATCGAAATTCGTAATGAAACAGCAGTTGCCCACGGTGCCAATACCAACGATGCCAACAGAAAGGCACCCAGCAATGACAAATGCGCACCTGCTCCCAAACCCGCTGTGCTGGCTTCTACCGCCCCTGCACCGAAGATCAGAACCGGGATATACAGCGGCAGCACCAGCAGTGATACCAATACTCCACCGCCACGCAGCCCTAAAGTCAGCGCTGCGCCGATGGCACCTATCAAACTCAGAACCGGTGTACCCAGCAGCAGCGATGCAGTCAATACGAGCAGTGCATCCGTCGACAGGTCATATTGGATGCCCAGCACCGGTGACATCAGCACCAGCGGCACACCCGTCACCAGCCAGTGCGCCAACGCTTTGCCCAACACCAGCATAGACAGCGACTGTGGCGAGAGCAGCATCTGTTCCAGCGTGCCGTCCAGATAATCGCTGGAGAACATCCGCCCCAGCGATAACATCGAAGCCAGCAGCGCCGCCACCCATACCACGCCCGGCGCCATGGTGCGGAGCATGTTCATTTCCGGTCCCACCCCAAGGGGGAACAGGCTGACTACGATAATGAAAAAAAACAGCGTGGTCAGGACATCCGACCGTCGCCGCATCGCCAGAAGGAGGTCGCGCTGGATTATCCACAGAGACATGTTAGGTAAGCTGCAACCGTTTGGTTGCGCCGGTAGTGATATCAATCTCCTGATGGGTGGTCATCACCACCATGCCGCCTTGCCCCAGATGCTGCCCCAGCAGGTTTTGCATCAATTTCACCGCGGCGCTATCCAGCGCTGCCAGTGGCTCATCCAAGATCCATAACACCGTTCTGCACACCAGCAAGCGTGCCAACGCCACTCTGCGCCGCTGTCCTTGCGATAACACCTTGGCTGGCAACAACTCGCGTCCACCCAGCCCCATGTGTTGCAAGGCTCCATGCGCTTCTGCTGCATCAATCTCGACACCAGAGAGTGCGCTGGAAATACGCAGATTCTCAATCGCGGTCAAATCATCCTTTACCCCGCTCAAGTGACCAAGATAAGTGATGGCGCCGTAATAATCCCCCTGCAAAGAGCGAATATCCGTGTCATGCCAACAGATTTGCCCGTGGGCCGGAGTCGCCAGTCCGCACAGCATCCGCAGCAGACTGGTCTTGCCGCTGCCATTAGGGCCATGCACCTGCAGCAGTTCACCTGCATCAAGGGAAAAATTGATATCCCTGAATAACCTGCGGTCACCGCGCACGCACTCCAGTTCGCTTCCTTGCAATATCGACATCAGTTAGGACAAAAAAGGTTGCATTATAACGTATTGATCTATCCTGTGGCTTTACGTCTATCCGCGTAATTATCCACGCTGGCAGTCGCCATGAATATCCAGAAATTTTTCAAGGAGAATATCCCCGGAAGATCATATGAGTCACCTCTCCCTCTGGGAGTTGTGCTACGCTTCCCGCCAACAGTTCCTCAGACTCCCTCTCGTCAACGTCTCGAAGCACATCTAACGTAGCTGCAATCAGCATGACACGATTTTCTGTAGTAGTTCCCACGCTCAACGAAACAGACAATATCGATCCGTTGTTGACCCGCCTGTTTGCACTCGATCTGCCATCAGATAGCTTTGAAGTCATTTTTGTCGATGATGGCTCAAACGATGGCACGCCCGACAAGGTTCACGCTTGGGAAGGACGAGCCAATGTACGATTGATTGAGCGCCGGGAGAAGCCGGATCTGACGGCATCCATTCTGGCCGGGGTGGCGGTGGCGCAGGGCGATGTCATCGTGGTGATGGATGCGGATCTAAGCCACCCACCCGAGCGCTTGCCTGCGTTGGTGGCGCCGGTGCTGGATGGCAGCCATGATGTGGCTGTTGGCAGCCGCTATGTGCCGGGCGGGAGCACCGAAGGTTGGCCATGGTATCGGCAATGGCTGTCACGCGTCGGCGGCTGGCTCGCACGTCCCATCTGCGATGTGAATGACGCCACTTCCGGATTTTTCGCCTTTCGCCGGGATCTGGCGGCGAGCATTGCCGGAAATGCGCGCGGCTACAAGATCCTGCTCGAACTGATCATGGCCGGTCAGGGCAAGCTCAGGGTGGTGGAAATACCCATCTGTTTTCGTGACCGGACACAGGGCACCTCCAAGCTGTCCTTTGTCCATCAGTGGACTTATCTGCAGCGCTTGATGATATTGGCCGGAGGCACAGTCTCTGTCGGCACGGCCAGCCGTTTTGCGGCGGTCGGGTTATTCGGTGTGGTGGTTGATGCGTTGCTGTTCCAATGGCTGATGAGCCGCGAGACCGGGCTTGCTGTGGCGCATGTCAGCAGTTTCTTCGTGGCTGCTGCAGTGAACTATTCGCTCAATTCCAAATGGTCATTCCGGCCACACCACGCAGGTTATCTGCGATGGGATCAATTCGGCCGTTTCCTAACGGTTGGCATATTTGCATTGTTGATGCGCGGTGGAGTGCTGGCTTTGCTGGTCTATGGCTGGCATGTGCCAGCCACGCTGGCAATCTTTCCGGCGATCGCTGCGACTGCAGCGATCAACTATCTGGGATCCGCCTTTTATGTATTTCCAGTCGGGCAGAGTGCGCCGTCACTGGATGTGCGCTGGCGGGTGGCGGCGGTCGGGGTGGTGGCATTTACCCTATTGCTGCGACTGATCTATCTTGGTCAGGCGCAGCTGATTCCGGATGAAGCATATTACTGGAGTTATGCCCAGCACATGGATCTGAGCTTTCTGGATCATCCGCCAATGACTGCGTGGCTGATCTGGTTGGGCACCACCGTCATCGGCAACAACGAGTTTGGAGTGCGCATCGGTGCCTTCGTCTGTGGCTTGATAACGATGGGTTATCTGTATGCGCTGGCACGCAATCTATACGATAAATCAACTGGCATGCGTACCGTGCTGCTACTGGCCGTGCTGCCGCTAAGCTTTGCTTCCGGCATGTTGATGACCCCCGATGCGCCGTTGCTCGCTGCTTGGGCTGCTACGTTGTACTACATGGAACGAGCGTTGGTGGCAGATCGCAGTTCAGCCTGGCTGGGTATGGGTATTGCATTCGGCTTGGGTCTTCTGTCCAAATACACGCTTGGTCTACTGGGTATTGCAGCTTTGCTGTTTGTAATTATGGATCCGACCGCACGCCGCTGGCTGCGCCGTCCGCATCCTTATCTCGCTGCAGCACTGGCATTACTGCTGTTTTCGCCAGTCATCGTCTGGAACAGCGAACATCAGTGGGTATCGTTCCTGTTCCAGTCGCAACGAGCCAAAGGAATAGGCGATCAATTCTCGCTGCACTATCTGTTTCTGCACATGCTGATATTGCTGACCCCTGTAGGTCTGCTGGCTGCGGTATTGGCACTGCTGCCAGGCAGCGATCGCGATGAAACTCCGTACGCATGCCGGCGCCGCCTGTTTGTACGGATATTCACTGTTGTACCGCTGGCAGTATTCTTCGGACTCAGTCTGTTTGGTTCGCCGAAGTTTCACTGGACCAGCCCGGTATGGCTTATGCTGCTGCCAACGGTGGCATGGATGATGGGGCAGATTGGTGATCAGCGCGCTATCGCCCGCCGCTTGCGAGCAATCTGGAAGCCGACGATCATAGTGGCCATGTTTTCTTACGCATTCATATTGCACTATGCAGTGCTTGGAATACCAGGAGCCCCGTACCCGAATTTTACAAAACATTATTTCTGGCGTGAGGCCACGAGTGAAATCGAGCAAATTGCACAGGATGTTCGACGCCAGACTGGGCAGGAGCCGATAGTTGTCGGCATGAGCAGATGGTCGGTTGCAAGCGCCTTGTCTTTCTATAACCATAACGGGACCAGAATGGAAATTCACTCCCGCAATGTATTTGGAGATAAGAGCGCCATGTATGATTTTTGGTCGCCGCCGCCGCCGCCGCCAACAACCCGACCGATTATTCTGGTGGGTATGGAATACAAACATCTTGAGCGTAGTCGGGCCGGCAAGGACCTGGATCCAATGCTTTATCAGCCTGGTCCGATCCAGTATCGTGAAATCATGCGGGATAATAAACCGTTGCGCCGTGTCTATTACCGGATTGCGCAAGGGTATCTGGGTTACTAGTCCTCCTCCTCAATCTCAACTTCAAAAGGTGCTGTAGAATGTAGCTCCTTGTGGAGAAGGAGGGCATAGGATTATGCAGTTGAAGGAACGCAACCTCTAAATATCGAAACTGGTTTAATATAAAGTTATTACATGTTGATTTTAGTCATATTTTCTTCCATTAAAATGGCGCGGATGCCTTCGTGAACAACATACTGTATGCACTACATCCCGCGGGCTGCCAAGCAGCTCGCAAAAATCCGCTAGAACACTCTATGCGACAACAGCTTGCACAAAGAACACCGCTACTCAGCGGCGATGATACTGCGGCCAAGCGGAGGGAGATACGTGCCTACTTCCATGCCACATTTGACCGTTACGAGCAGCTTTTTGAGACATTGCACGGCGCTGAGGCCTACTACAAGAACTCTATTTCGTTGCGACATCCGCTGATCTTCTATCTGGGTCACACCGCAACTTTCTTTACCAACAAGCTGCTGCTTGCGGGATTGATCAAGGAACGGATTAACCCCAGAATGGAATCCATGTTCGCGGTCGGGGTTGATGAGATGAGCTGGGATGATCTCAACACCACTCACTATGATTGGCCTGCGGTCGAGGAAGTGCGCGCCTATCGCAATAGCGTACGCAATACCGTCGACCGGCTTATCAGCGAAATCCCGCTCACCTTGCCGATAGGCTGGAGCCACCCCTGGTGGACCATTCTGATGGGTGTCGAACATGAACTCATCCACCTGGAAACCTCTTCAGTGCTGATCCGGCAGCATGCGCTTCAATACGTTAAACCACATCCTGACTGGGAACCCTGCCGCAAATCCGGGCCGGCACCGCAAAACCAGCTTATTGCCGTGCCGGCAGGTACGGTGCATCTCGGCAAAAGCAAGACCGATCCGATCTACGGTTGGGACAACGAATATGGCAGTCACGTAGCGGAAGTTCCGGCTTTTCAGGCCAGCCGCTATCTGGTCAGCAACCAGGAATTCCTGGCTTTCGTCCAGGCAGATGGTTATGCCATGGAAGCTTGCTGGGAAGAAGAGGGCCGCGCCTGGCTAAACCACGTGCGCGCTGAACATCCCACTTTCTGGGTCAGACATGACTCCGGTTGGCGGCTGCGTTTGATGACTGAAGAAGTAGCCATGCCTTGGGATTGGCCGGTGGAGGTGAACTATCACGAGGCCAAAGCCTTCTGCAACTGGAAAGCGGCAGCATGCGGACAACCGGTCAGGCTGCCGACGGAAGATGAATGGTACCGGTTATACGACGTAGCCGGTTTGTCCGAAGTCCCGCGCACCGCAGCGGCAGCGGGCAATATCCATCTCGACTACTTCGCTTCCAGTTGCCCCGTTACCGAATTTCCACAGGGAGAATTTTTCGATGTGGTCGGCAATGTCTGGCAATGGATGGAAACACCGACTTATCCATTTGCAGGCTTCGAGATCCACCCGCATTACGATGATTTCACCACGCCGACTTTCGATGATCGGCACAATCTCATCAAGGGCGGTTCCTGGATATCATGCGGCAATGAGTCGCTGAAGAGCGCCCGCTACGCCTTTCGCCGCCATTTCTTCCAGCATGCCGGGTTTCGCTACGTAATTGCCGCTATGCCTGCTGTTCAGCCTGGTTCGCACTATGAAACCGACAAGTTGCTCTCGGAGTATGCCGAATTCCATTACGGTGATACTTATTTCGGCGTAGCCAATTTTCCGGTGGCGCTGGCCGAACTGGCCATTGCCGCCATGCGCGACAAACCGGCACACAAGGCGCTTGACCTGGGCTGCGCTTCGGGGCGCGCCACTTTCGAGTTGGCGCGGCATTTCGACCACGTCATCGGCATTGATTTTTCTGCCCGCTTCATCGGTCAGGGTGTGCAACTTGCCGAACAAGGCGTGCTGCGCTACACGCTGACGGATGAAGGTGAACTTGTTTTCTACAAGGAACGCACCTTGAGCGGTCTCGGTCTGGATGACGTCAAACGTAAAGTTGAGTTCTACCAGGGTGACGCGTGCAACCTCAAACCGTTGTTCTCAGGTTATGACCTCATACTCGCAGCCAATCTGATTGATCGTCTGTATGACCCGGCCAAACTGCTTAGTACCATTCATACCCGACTGAATCCGGGTGGCTTGCTGTTAATCGCTTCACCCTATACCTGGCTGAAGGAACACACCAAACAGGAAGCATGGATAGG
>JAYUYT010000034.1:0-34471 GCA_043752345.1 Nitrosospira sp. | reverse complement strand
TAGCTGCTTGTTGCGGCTTGTTGTTTTGCGCCAAACTGCTTGACCAGCCTTGTCACGGTGTCGGATAACTGCGCACCTTGCGATTGCCAATGGGTGACGCGATCCAGCTGTACGCGCAATGCTTCTTCACCCGCGGTTGCCCGGGGGTTATAAAAGCCAACGCGCTCGATAAATTTTCCGTCACGGGCGTTGCGGGAATCCGCCACTACCATGTTGTAAAACGGACGTTTCTTGGCGCCGCCCCGCGCCAGTCGAATAATGACCATGTCTGTGCCTATACCTTATGAAGGTCCGAAACCGAAAAGGGTGTGATTTTACGGCAAATTTCCCGCTATTAGCAAGCAATAAAGCAACTGCCGGAAACGGAGGCAGCGGGAGCGCACAACAATTTGTGCTGCTTGGGCTAGTGCGCTTGCTCCCAATTCGGTCCCACACCTGTTTCCACCAGCAGGGGTACATCAAGCTGGGCAACGCCGCCCATGAGTTTCGGCAATTCGCGTTTCACCAGGTCGATTTCGCCGTCCGGTACCTCCAGCACCAGTTCATCGTGGACCTGCATGATGAGTTTACTGTGTAATTTTTCCCGCACCAGCCAGTCGCGCACCGCGATCATGGCGAGCTTGATGATGTCCGCCGCAGTACCTTGCATGGGTGCGTTGATGGCAGCGCGCTCCGCACCTTGCCTGCGGTTGCCGTTGGGGCTGTTGATTTCCGGCAGCCACAGTCTGCGGCCGAACACGGTTTCGACGTAGCCGTTTCTTTTGGCAGCCTCCCGGGTGCGCTGCATGTAATCCGCCACGCCGGGGTAACGCGCAAAATAACGGTCCATATAGGCACGCGCAGCAGCACGTTCGATACCGAGTTGTGCAGCGAGTCCGTATTCCGACATACCGTAGATCAGACCGAAGTTAATGATCTTGGCGTAGCGGCGCTGTTCATTGTCCACCGCTTCCAGCGGCACGCCAAACACTTCGGCAGCGGTGGCGCGATGGATGTCTTCACCCGCCGCAAAGGCCTGGAGCAGTCCTGCGTCCTGCGCGATGTGCGCCATGATGCGCAGCTCGATTTGTGAATAGTCGGCGGAGATGATGCTGTGACCCGGCGGCGCGATGAACGCTTCACGGATGCGGCGGCCTTCGGCGGTACGTACCGGAATGTTTTGCAGGTTGGGTTCGTTGCTGGCGAGCCGTCCAGTCACTGCCACCGCCTGGGCATAATTGGTATGCACCCGCCCGGTATTGTCATCGACCATGCGCGGCAGCTTGTCGGTATAAGTGGATTTAAGTTTGGCGAGGCTGCGGTAATCGAGCAGGATTTGCGGCAGCGGATAATCCAGCGCCAGTTGTTGCAGCACATCCTCGTCGGTGGAAGGCGCTCCACCCGGTGTTTTCTTGATGACGGGAAGCTTGAGTTGGTCGAACAGAATTTCCTGGATCTGCTTGGGCGAATTCAGATTGAACGGCTGTCCGGCGATGGCGAATGCCCGTTGTTCCAGCGCCAGCATTTTCTCGCCCAGTTCGCGGCTCTGGATTTCCAGCAGCTTGATGTCCAGCAATACGCCGTTGCGTTCCATTTCGAACAGCACCTCCAGTACCGGCATCTCGAGTGTGCGGTAAACATGATCAAGTTTGGCATCACCGGCAATTTGCGGATGCAGGTGCTGATGCAGCTGCAATGTGATGTCGGCATCCTCTGCCGCATATTGCGTTGCGCGCTCGATCTCCACCTGATCAAAGCTGATGCGGCCGGCACCCTTGCCGGTTACTTCATCGTAACTGATGGTCTTGATACCCAGATGGCGCAGTGCAAGGTTGTCCATGTTATGCGGACGGTGGGATTCCAGCACGTAGGATTGCAACAATGTGTCATGGACAATGCCGTTCAGTTGCAAGCCATGATTGGCAAAAATATGCTTGTCGTATTTGATGTTCTGTCCCAGTTTAGGTTTGGCTGGGTCTTCCAGCCAGGGTTTGAGTGCGTCCAGTACGAGATTGATCGCCAGTTGTTGCGGTGCGCCGGCATAGCGATGGGTAAGCGGCAGATAAGCAGCGTGATGGGGTGCGATGGAAAACGAGATACCGACGAGCTGTGCTTGCATTGGATCCAGGCCGGTGGTTTCGGTATCCACTGAAACCAGAGGTGCGGCGTCGATACGTGCGAGCCATTCGTCCAGTTGGGACTGGGCGAGTATGGTTTGGTAGTCGGCGGGCGCTGTTTCAGCAGAAATTTGCTGGCGTGCAGTAACTTCCTGATATCCGGCGGCGGAAGACACGGGGCCATTCCGTTCCGAGCCTGAGTCCTGGCGCAATTCCCGCAGCCAGGTTTTCAAATCCAGCCGCTCATACAGTTCTGCAAGTTTTGCCGTATCCTGCGGTTTCAGGCCGAGGTCATGCAATCCCAGCGGCAACACCACATCGCACTTGATGGTGAGCAGTGCGCGCGATTTATCCAGCCAGTCGAGCGCTTTGCGTAGATTCTCGCCTACCGCGCCGCCGATTTCATTGGCATGGGCGATGATATTATCCAGCGTGCCGTATTGTGTAAGCCATTTTACCGCCGTCTTGGGACCGACTTTCTCCACGCCGGGAATGTTGTCTGCGGTATCGCCGACCAGTGCCAGGTAATCAAGCATGCGCGCCGGCGGTATGCCGAATTTGGCAAGCACCCCGGCCTCATCGAGGATTTCGTTGTTCATGGTGTTGACCAGCGTTACCTGCGGGCTGACCAGTTGCGCAATATCCTTGTCGCCGGTGGAAATTATGCAGCGCATGTTTTCATGCACGGCCAGTTTCGCCAGGGTACCGATCACATCATCTGCTTCCACTCCGTCAATTATCAGCATCGGCCATCCCATGGCGCGGATGCATTCATGCAGCGGTGCGATTTGTGCGGCCAAATCATCCGGCATGGGCGGGCGGTGCGCCTTGTATTCAGGATACAAGTCGTCGCGGAAAGTCTTGCCTTTTGCATCAAACACACACGCGCTATAATCGGCCTGGTAATCTTTGTGCAAACGGCGCAGCATGTTGAGAACGCCATGAATCGCACCGGTCGGCTCATTGTGGCGATTGCGCAAATCCGGCAGCGCGTGGAAAGCGCGATACAGGTAGGATGAGCCATCAACCAGCAGCAGTGTTTTCATTCAATTCTTCTAAAGGTTTCCGCATGAGCGCACAAGACAAGCTAGCCAGCACCATGACCGCCGACTCGCTGGAAAAATCCTGGTCGGCAAAAGAGTCCTGGCGCGTGTTCGGGATTATGGCAGAATTTGTCGAGGCAACGGAGCGCCTCAACTCAATCCAGCCTGCGGTAAGCATCTTTGGCAGTGCGCGCACTCTGCCTGATCATCCCCACTATAAACTGGCCGAGCAGATTGCACGGCAATTGTCCGATGCGGGTTTCTCGGTGATTTCTGGCGGTGGCCCCGGCATCATGGAAGCGGCCAACAAGGGCGCATATTCCGGTAAATCACTCAGCGTTGGCCTCAACATTCAGCTTCCGCACGAGCAGCATAGCAATGCTTATCAGGATGTCAGTCAGACTTTCCGCCATTTCTTTGCGCGCAAATACATGTTCGTGAAATTTGCCACCGCCTATGTGGTTATGCCGGGCGGGTTCGGTACACTGGATGAGTTGATGGAAGCGCTTACGCTGGTACAAACTGGCAAAACCCGGAAAATGCCGATCATCCTGGTTTGCTCGGATTTCTGGGGTGGCATGCTCGACTGGTTTCGACAGTTGCTGGTAGCTGAGAACATGATCTCTGCGGAAGATATGGACCTGGTACAGGTGATTGATGAGCCCCATCAAGTGGTGAATGCGATCTTCCAGTATTACGAGACCCGTGGCTTCGAGCCTTCGGTGGAGGAACGGGAAGTTCAACTCAATTTATAACGGTACGAGATTTCAGCTAGAATAAACATATTGATATAGCCGGGAGCTACCATGCATCGAATAATTCTTGCATTGTTGTTAAGCTTCGCGCTGCCAGTGGCGGCACAGTCCATTCCACCCAAAAAACTGGTGCCGATACCGGAGCCGCCAGAGTTGCCGCTGCCGCCGCCAGCGGCCGGCTCAGAGCAGGATGCCTCGCTGGAACCACAGGTTACCATTATCAAGCGCGGGCAGGACACGGTCGAGGAGTATCGCAGCAATGGCCAGATCTATATGATCAAGGTTACTCCGCGTATCGGTCTGCCGTATTACCTGATCGATAACCGTGGCGATGGCACGTTTGCCACCCGCAGTGATATGGATCAGGGCATACGTCCGCCGATGTGGGTAATACACCGGTTCTAAAATTTCCATAAAGGACGGGGAAGGGGATGCAGCGGCGCATGCCACATCTTCCTTCCTATTCTCCCTACTCATGTCTGTTTTTACCACTGTCACCCAAGAGCAGCTTTCTACCTGGTTGAGAAACTATTCCCTCGGTACGCTGCTTGATCTGCAGGGAATCTCCTCAGGTATCGAGAATACCAATTATTTTGTTACCACCAGTCACGGAAAATATGTTCTTACCCTGTTTGAGAAGCTGACTGCATCCGATTTGCCCTATTACCTTAATCTGATGGCGCATTTGTCACGCCACGGCATTCCCTGCCCCAGCCCGGTAGCCAATATCGACAATAGATTTCTTGGCGAGCTGAACGGCAAGCCGGCGAGCATCGTTACCTGCTTACCGGGAAAATCTCAGGAACATCCCACCCCCGCGCATTGTGCCGAAGTTGGCGCGTTGCTGGCGGATATGCACTTATCCGGTCTGTCCTATCCTGAAAAAATGGAGAACCCACGCGGGCCGAAATGGTGGAAAGCCATAGCGCCTGATGTCATGCCGTTTCTGGTAGTGGAGGAAGCGGAGATGTTCAAGGAGGAGCTGCGTTTTCAGTCTGCACACCATTTTGAAGATCTGCCGCGTGGCGTGATTCATGCAGATCTGTTTCGTGACAATGTACTGTTCGTCGATGGTACTATCGGCGGCGTGATTGATTTTTATTTTGCCTGCAATGATGCGTTACTGTTTGATCTTGCCATTGCCGTCAATGATTGGTGTCTGACTGAAAGTTGCGAACTGGACGAGGCGCGCCTATCATCCCTGATCGGAGCCTATCACCGCACCCGTCCGCTCACTGCCACCGAACGCAATGCCTGGCCGGTGATGCTACGCGCGGGGGCTTTTCGCTTCTGGATGTCACGGCTGTATGACTATCACTTGCCGCGCATGGGAGAGCTCACTCATATCAAGGACCCGACCCATTTCCGGCGCATACTGAAAAATCATTCGACATTCCACCCCGAGCTGACGCAGATCTGGGTATGAGTGGTAGATCGCTGAAGCAAGAGTGGACGGGGGTAAGGCCCCCTATTGGAGATACAAAAAATGGAAGCCAGGCAAGTTGGGGCGAAGCAAGGATTGCAATGGATCGTGAACGGTTCCTACCTGTTTCTCAAAGCTCCGCTGGCCTGGATCCTGCTGTGCGCCGTCCTGCTGCTGATCGCAGCCACGTTGGCGCTTGTTCCGATGGTGGGGCAGTTTGTTTTCACGTTGCTCTCGCCGGCATTTCTGGCCGGGTTGATGATAGGGTGCAGGGCGCTGGAGCAAGGCGATAAACTGGAGCTTGCCCATTTGTTTGCGGGCTTCAAAAGAACCCCCGTCCCGTTGATCACCGTAGGAGGAGTCTACTTGGTGGGGCAAGTGTTGATCCTGGGTGTGGCTATGTTGTTCGGTGGCAGCGTGATGATGGATTTGTTGATAGACGGGAAAAGGGTCGACGAGAATGAGTTGAAAAGTGTCATGAGCAGCGGTCTTACCGCCATGATGGTGGCGCTAGCACTGTCCATCCCGTTGATGATGGCGGCCTGGTTTGCACCCTTGCTGGTGGTATTTAAAAATATGCCCGCATTGGCCGCGATGCAGTTAAGTTTTTTTGCCTGCCTGAAGAACATCATACCGCTGCAGCTTTACACCATCACGCTGGTGGTGCTGGCGGTGATCGCCGCGATGCCCTATGGCTTGGGATTTTTCGTGCTGGTACCGGTACTGTTTGCCTCGCTCTATGCGAGCTACGAAGGCATTTTTGTGGACACAGACGAGCCGGCAGTATAATCCGACGACTGTTGCCAGCTATCCCCTTTCAGGCGGGAACCAGCTTGGCGTACTGCAGAGACAGCCACTTTGTTCCAGCGTGACTGAATTTCACCTGAACACGCGCATCCGCACCCTGGCTTTCGCAACTGACAATCACACCTGCACCAAACTTGGCGTGAGTCACATTCTGTCCCACGCGCCATTGTGCTGCTTCTGCATCCCGAACACTCGTGCTGTGATCCTGCATGCCAAACCCGGATTCCCGGATTGCCACGTTCGACGCCCGCTTTCCGGTTTCAGGCGCATGACTTTGGTACCCCGCTTTTTGCACTGGCTGTAGCCATTTCAGCAGGTTGTCCGGAATTTCCTGCAAGAAGCGTGACGGGACATTGTAGCGAGTCTGGCCATGCAGCATGCGGCTCTGGGCAAAACTCAAATATAACCGCTGCCGCGCACGGGTCAGGGCTACATACATCAAGCGCCGCTCTTCTTCCAGGCCACCGGCTTCGTTGCGGCTATTCTCATGGGGAAACAAGCCTTCTTCCAGTCCGCTCAAGAATACCGTGTGAAACTCCAGTCCCTTGGAAGAATGCACCGTCATCAATTGCAGTGCGTCCTGACCGCTGCCGGCCTGATGCTCGCCTGCTTCCAGCGAGGCATGGGCAAGAAATGCCGTGAGGCTGTCGTCCTCGGCTTCATGCACGAAGCTAATGGCGGCATTGATCAATTCGTTCAGGTTTTCCAGCCGGTCAGCCCCTTCGCGCTCGGCGCGATAATGTGCGATCAGTCCGCTATGCTCGAGCATATGTTCAACGATTTCCGGCAGCGGCAACCCTTCGCAACTATCGCGCAGAATCTCGATCAGGGCAACAAAGCTCTCTACCCCTTTCTTTGGTTTATCCGATCCCCTGCTGCTATCAGGTGATACCGTGACGCCGGAATCCTGAATAAGGGTTGCTCTAGCGCCATGATTTTTTTGTATCGCTGCCCACAGACTTCCTTCTTGGCGCTTGGCTTCATCTTGCAATTGTTCCAGACTGCGCGCGCCGATGCCGCGTAGTGGAAAATTGATCACCCGCAGCAACGCATTGTCATTGTCGGGGTTGGCAATCAGCCGCAGGTAAGCCAGCGCGTGCTTGATTTCCTGGCGCTCAAAGAAGCGCATGCCGCCGTATACCCGGTAAGCCAGTGCAGCGTTGAACAGGGCATGTTCCAGTACCCGCGACTGTGCGTTGGAACG
Source organism: Nitrosospira sp. (assembly GCA_043752345.1). Lineage (GTDB taxonomy): Bacteria > Pseudomonadota > Gammaproteobacteria > Burkholderiales > Nitrosomonadaceae > VFJL01. The sequence continues at coordinate 27,143 of JAYUYT010000034.1, read as the reverse complement.
GTACAACAGCGCCATTTGCGTGAGTGCCACTCCTTCGGCGCGCAGCGACTTCACTTCGTCGACGATGAACGCGGCCTCATCGAAATCGGTCGGTGCGTTATACACGCGCAGCAGTTCGCCATGACCTTCCGAAGTCCACAAGTTTTTGCCAAGACGTCCGCTATTGTTGCGTATCAGCGTGTTGGCAGCATCCAGTATGTTGCCGTGCGAGCGGTAGTTCTGTTCCAGCTTGATGATTTTCGTAATGCGAAAGTCACGCTCGAAATCCTTCATATTGCCGGTATTGGCGCCACGAAATGCATAAATGCTTTGGTCGTCATCGCCCACCACAAACACGGCGGCTCTGTCACCGGCCAGCAGTTTGAGCCATTTGTATTGCAACCGGCTGGTGTCCTGAAACTCGTCGACCAGAATATGATTGAAGCGCGCGCAGTAATGCTCGCGCAGAATTTCGTTGCGGATGAGCAATTCATAACTGCGCAGCAGCAGTTCGGCAAAATCCACCACACCTTCCTTGTTGCACTGTTGCTCGTAGACTGTGTAGAACTCAGTCATCTTGCGCGCGAAATCATCGTAGACTTCAACCTGCGACGCGCGCAACCCTTCCTCTTTTGCATTATTGATGAACCACTGTACCTGGCGTGGCGGAAATTTTTCGTCGTCAGCACCGAGACTTTTCAGGATGCGTTTGATGATTGCCAACTGATCGGCAGAATCGAGAATCTGAAAGGCCTGTGGCAGTCCGGCATCCTGATGGTGGGCGCGCAGCATGCGGTTGCACAGACCATGAAAAGTGCCGACCCACATGCCGCGGGTATTGATCGGCAGCATCGCGGAAATGCGGATGAGCATTTCCTTGGCCGCTTTGTTAGTGAAGGTGACGGCGAGGATGCCGTGTGGGCTGACCTGGCCGGACTGGATCAAATGTGCAATGCGGGTGGTGAGCACCCTGGTTTTGCCGCTACCTGCACCTGCCAGTACCAAGGCTGACTGGTGCGGCAGGGTGACTGCTTCGAGTTGCTCTGGATTAAGGCCGGAAAGTAGGGAAGACATGGGGAGAAGGCGGTTTCCGGGGAAATTCAAAGCCGGAATTATACAGCCTTCACCGAACTACGCAGGAAACAGAGTGTGCGGGGATATCCCCGTCAATAAGATAGGCGGGACTACTACTTCTTGCTCTTCGCCACCAGATCCAGAATCAGCGGTGTCAATACCAGTTCGATGGCCAGTCCCATTCGTCCACCAGGCACGACGATGGTATTTGGCCGCGACATGAAGGAGTCGTGAATCATGGCGAGCAGGTAAGGAAAATCCATGCTCTTGGGATCACGGAAGCGGATCACGACAAAACTTTCATCCGGAGTCGGAATTTCGCGCGCGATAAAAGGATTGGATGTATCTACCGTCGGCACTCGTTGGAAATTAACGTGGGTGCGGGAGAATTGCGGGGTAATGTAGTGCACATAATCATGCATGCGCCGCAGAATGGTGTGTGTTACGGCTTCCGCCGAATAACCACGTGCACTCGTGTCACGGCGGATTTTCTGGATCCACTCCAAGTTGACGATGGGTACTACGCCGACCAGCAAGTCCACGTACTTGGCCACGTCTGCAGTGTCGCTCTTGACCCCGCCGTGCAAGCCTTCGTAAAACAGCAGATCGGAACCGGCTGCAATCTGCGACCAGGGGGTGAAGGTGCCGGCTTTCTGCTTGTATGGCGCGGCTTCTTCGTCATTGTGTAAGTACAAACGGGTCTTGCCCTTGCCGTTCTTGCCGTATTCCTTGAACAGCGCTTCCAGTTTGTCGAATTCGTTGGCCTCGGGACCGAAATGACTAATGGGGCGGCCGCCATCTTTCTCCGATTCAGCCACGGCTTTTTTCATTGCATCGCGATCGTAGCGATGAAAGCTGTCGCCCTCTACCACTACGGCGGTCAAATTTTCGCGGCGGAAAACATGCTCGAAACTGTTCTTGACCGTCGAGGTACCAGCTCCGGACGATCCAGTGACGGCGATAACAGGGTGTTTTTGTGACATGCGAACTTTCTCCTGAGGCAGTAATAAAAACCAGCGCGAGCATAAAATGCTGCTTGCGAACTTGCTGACTTTAGCAGAGCACCAAGTGGTGCAATAGTCAGCCTTATTTATCGTTATGATACGATTTTTGTTATGAGGTGAGCAAGAAAGCTAGGGTAAGGCTTATACAATCTTGCGACTGTGAGGGTCTCCCTATAGACAGACCGGCTTCTGAAGTTTATGCATCCCCCTCTGTATGTCAATGTTCGGGTGAGGGTACGCGCAAAACGGTAAGTGGTTGCCCTTCACGGTATAATTCTTTGCATCCACCGCGATAGTGACCAATTTTATGCAAGAAAAATACCATCCCCAGAAAATCGAGCAGGAAGCGCAGCAGCACTGGGAGGAAACCGCCGCTTTCGAGGCCGTTGAGATTCCTGGCAAGCGCAAATATTACTGCCTGTCGATGTTTCCTTATCCGTCCGGCAAGCTGCATATGGGCCATGTGCGCAATTACACCATCGGCGACGTGCTGTCGCGTTACCGCCGTATGCAGGGTTATAACGTACTGCAGCCAATGGGTTGGGATGCTTTCGGCTTGCCCGCAGAGAATGCGGCAATGCAGAACAATGTGCCGCCCGCGCAGTGGACTCACGACAATATCGCCTACATGCGCAAGCAGTTGCAAAGCCTGGGGCTGGCCATAGACTGGAAGCGCGAATTGGCCACCTGCAAGCCAGATTACTACCGCTGGAATCAGTGGCTGTTTTTGCGGATGCTGGAAAAAGGTATTGCTTACAAGAAAACCCAGGTAGTGAACTGGGACCCGGTGGATCAGACTGTGCTGGCCAACGAACAGGTGATAGACGGGTGCGGCTGGCGTACCGGTGCGCTGGTGGAAAAGCGCGAAATCCCCGGCTATTACCTAGGCATTACCCAGTATGCGGAAGAATTGCTCGGCGATCTGGATATGCTGCCAGGCTGGCCAGAGCGGGTAAAGACCATGCAGGCCAACTGGATCGGCAAGAGTTTCGGTGTCGACATCACCTTTCCTGCGGATGCAAAGTCGGGTACCCCACAAGATCTGAAGGTTTTTACCACCCGCGCCGATACGTTGCTGGGTGCGACCTATGTTGCGGTGGCAGCTGAGCATCCAATTGCGCTGCACGCGGCCAAGGACAATCCATTGCTGACTGCATTCATTGAGGAATGCAAGCACGGTGCTACTATGGAAGCAGAGCTGGCTACCCAGGAAAAGAAAGGCATGGATACGGGGTTGTTTGTCCTCCATCCGTTGACCGGTGCAAGGCTGCCGGTATGGATCGCCAATTATGTACTGATGGGCTACGGCGAAGGTGCGGTAATGGCGGTGCCGGCACATGACCAGCGTGATTTTCACTTTGCAAAAAAATATAGGTTGCCAATTAAGATTGTAATTGCTCCCACCCATTGGGACATTAAGAAAACCGAGACTTATTTACATACTACAAATGACGGACAAGAATTCCCCGCACTAGCTCATACAAACGAGCAAACCGAACATCTGGATTGGTTTATTTGGCTTGATGTTTTTGCAGAGCATGGTGTTTGTATCAATTCCGGTAAATACGATGGCTTGAGTTACGAGGCAGCAGTTGATGCCATTGCCGCTGGTCTGACCGTCGTAGGGTTAGGCAAGAAGCGCATACATTACCGCTTGCGCGACTGGGGCGTCTCGCGCCAGCGCTACTGGGGCTGTCCGATCCCGTTGATCCACTGCACTAGTTGCGGCATCGTGCCGGTGCCGGATGATCAGCTGCCAGTGATGTTGCCTGAAGATCTGGTGCCGGATGGCTCTGGCAATCCGCTGGCAAAAACGCCATCGTTTTACCAGTGTTTCTGTCCCCAATGCAACAAGCCGGCACGGCGCGAAACGGACACGATGGATACTTTCGTCGATTCGTCCTGGTACTACATCCGCTACGCCTGTGCTGATCAGGACAAGGCCATGGCCGATGCACGCGCAGATTACTGGCTGCCGGTAGATCAGTATATTGGCGGCATCGAACATGCCATCCTGCATCTGCTGTATTCACGCTTCTGGAGCAAGGTGATGCGTGATCTCGGGCTGGTAAAATTCGATGAACCGTTCGCCAATCTGCTCACCCAGGGCATGGTGCTGAACGAAATATTCTTCCGCAAAACCGGAGCCGGACGCATTGTTTACTACAACCCCACAGAAGTGGATATTCAGGCGGATGCTCAAGGTAAGTGCGACGTTGCGATATTGCGTGCTGATGGTCAACCGGTCGAATCCGGCGGTATTGGCACCATGTCAAAATCCAAGAACAATGGCGTCGACCCACAACAACTGGTGGAGCAATACGGTGCTGATACCGCGCGGCTGTTCATGATGTTTGCCAGCCCGCCGGAGCAGACATTGGAATGGGCGGATACTGGAGTAGAGGGCGCATTCCGCTTCCTGAAACGACTGTGGAAGCAGGTGTACGACCATTTGCAGCAAGGTGTGGTCGTAGCGCAAAGCAATAGTGAGCTTGCCTCTGAACTCAAATCCCTGCGTTTGCAGTTGCATCAGACCATCGTCAAGGTCAGCGACGATCTGGAAAGACGACATACCTTCAACACCGCCATTGCCGCGGTGATGGAGCTGATGAATGCTCTCGGAAAATCACACGATTCCAGTCCGGCAGCCCGCAGTCTGATGCAGGAAGCGCTGGAAAGCATCGTTTTGCTGTTGTCCCCCATCGTTCCTCACATCTGCCACGCGCTCTGGCATGAACTCAAGCCCGGAACGGAGCTTCTCGATCAGCCTTGGCCGCAGGCTGACAGTGCGGCACTGGTGCGGGATGAAATCGAACTGGTGTTACAGGTCAATGGCAAGCTGCGCGGGCAGATACGCGTTGCCAAGGACGCGAAGTATGCAACCATCGAGCAGCTTGCACTGGCAAATGATCAGGTGCAGAAATTCATTGCCGGGCAGACGGTAAAGAAAGTGGTGGTGGTACCGGGCAGACTGGTGAATATCGTTGTATAAGTTGAGGTACACCCAAATGGAAAATTTAGATGAGGCCATTTACTGGATAAGCAAAGGTGACATTCAGGAAATTATGCATAAAGAATGGGGACGCGATTTATCCGAGCGCGAAATGACGGCAGTGGCAGACAAAATTGGTGACTATATTCCTTGGCACGAAGCCACCCTGTCGGCAATCGAAGATATTATTGCCCCTGCCCTGAATGAATCCAACGACAGTGGCAGGAAATAACCATGCAATTTAGGTCACATCGCTTTCTCACCATCTGTACTTTGATTCTGCTGCTATCCGCCTGTGGCTTTCAGTTGCGCGGGCAGGGACAGGCGCCAACCGTATTCTCGTTTATTTCGCTGTATATTCCGGACCCAACGGACTACCCCATTACTGCAGAGATAAAACGCACCATTCATGCTGGTAAAGCTACGCGTGTTGTTGATGAGGCGCAGGGTGCGGAAGCTACTCTGCAAATTCTCAAGCAAACAAATGAAAAGAATATCCTATCGTTATCCGGAGAAGGCAGGGTGCGCGAATTTCTGTTGCGTTATCGGGCTTCTTATCGTCTCATCGATGCCAGAGGACTGGAATTAATTTCCACCACTGAGATTATCCGGGAGCGCGTTCTGCCTTTCACGGACGAGCAGGTGGTGGCAAAAGAAGCAGAGGAAGCGTTGCTCGTCAAAGAGATGCAGACCGAGATCGTCAGACAGATCTTGCGGCAGTTGACGACGGTAAAAATCGAGGGGAAGCCCTGATCACGCAGTATGCCGGGAACAATCCAATAGCGGGTGACCGGGACCGCCGCGACATGGTTATTCCGGTAATCTCGAGATCCAGATTCCCCCGTTTTATTTTTCCACCTTGTCTGCGATAAATTTTCACTCTTATGCGCATCAACCCTGATCAGCTTTCCCAGCATCTGCAACAACAACTCGCTCTGCTTTATACGGTGTTCGGCGATGAACCGCTGCTGGCGATCGAGGCTGCCGACCTGATCCGCGCCCAGGCACGTCAGACAGGCTATGTCGAACGCGAGATCTTCACCATAGACCACCATTTCAATTGGCAGGAGTTGCAGCAAAGCAGTAACAGTCTGTCGCTATTTGGCGAACGGCGGTTGATGGATATGCGCATTCCCTCCGGCAAACCCGGAAACCAGGGCAGTGCGGCGATCGAGGAATATTGCCGTGCGCTGCCGCCCGATACCGTCACGCTCGTCACCCTGCCCAAGATCGATAAACAGGGTCAGGCGGCAAAGTGGTTCAAGGCGCTTGAAAATGCGGGAGCGATGATTCCGGTCTCCCCGGTTGAGCGCACGCGGCTGCCGGCATGGATCGGCCAGCGCCTCGGGATGCAGCAACAGAAAGCCGATCCCGGAACTCTGCAGTTTTTGGCTGACAAAGTGGAGGGCAACCTGCTCGCGGCCCATCAGGAAGTCCAGAAACTCGCGCTGCTCTATCCGGAGGGTATGCTGTCTTTCGACCAGGTGAAAGACGCGGTGCTGGATGTGGCGCGCTATGATGTTTTCAAATTGTCGGATGCGCTGATGACAGCGGATACCGCCCGTTACACCCGTATCCTGGAAGGCTTGCGGGGTGAGGGTGCAGCGTTGCCATTCATCCTCACCATTCTGGCAGGGCAGATTCGCGCGCTGATCATCATCCGCAAGGGGCTGGATTCCGGCAGGCCGCTGATGCAACTGATGAATGAAGCCAGAGTCTGGGGAGACAAACAGAAAGCAACGGAGCATGCGGCCAGATCAATCGGACTCAAGCCGCTGGTGCGAGCTTTGCTGCACGCCGCGAAAATAGACAGGATCAGCAAAGGCGTCGCCCAAGGGGATGCCTGGGATGAATTGCTGCAACTGGGGTTGCGCTTTGCGGTCAGCAAACGCTAAGGAACCGTTGAGCTGTATCCACAGCCGCTCATCAGCGTTAAAATCCATCTTTACCATTCATTGTGTGCCTGGAGCTGAGGTATGGACGTCATAGACATCAAAGCCTATATGCAATCGGTCGGGCGCGAAGCCCGTGCTGCATCGCGCCTGATGGCCAAAGCCGAGACTGCCGCCAAAAACCGGGCACTCACCGCGATGGCCGCAGCCATCAAGCGCGACGAACAGAAACTGCTGGCCGCCAACGCGCTGGATCTGCAAGGGGCCAAAGCCCAGGGGCTGGATGCAGTCTTGCTGGACCGTCTGACGCTCACCTCCAAAGGAGTTGCCAGCATGGCGGAAGGTCTACTGCAAATTGCTGCGCTGGCTGATCCGATCGGCGAAATCAGCGGTCTGAATTACCGCCCTTCCGGCATCCAGGTCGGAAAAATGCGCGTGCCGCTGGGCGTGGTTGGCATCATTTACGAAGCGCGTCCCAATGTCACCGCGGATGCCGCCGGATTGTGCCTCAAGGCCGGGAATGCGGCAATCCTGCGCGGTGGATCGGAAGCGATCCATTGCAATCAGGCGATTGCTGCTTGCGTGAAGGAAGGATTAAAAGCAGCCGGTTTGCCGGAGACTGCGGTGCAGGTGATCGAGACTACCGACCGTGCCGCCGTGGGTGAACTTATCACCATGAAACAATTCGTCGACGTGATCGTGCCGCGCGGCGGCAAGGGGCTGATCGAGCGCATTGCCAACGAGGCGCGCATCCCGGTAATCAAGCATCTGGATGGCGTATGTCATGTCTATATCGATGCTGGTGCCGATCTGGATAAAGCCATCCGTGTTGCCGACAACGCCAAGACGCAGCGCTACGGCACCTGCAACACCATGGAAACCCTGCTGGTGCATCAGGATATTGCCGGAAAGGTGCTGCCGCCGCTGTGCAAAATCTATCTCGATAAAGGTGTGGAACTGCGCGGTGATGCAGCTTCCCGCGCGATCATCGAACAAATGAAGGTAGCCACGGAAGATGACTGGTATACCGAATATCTCGCGCCGATTCTGAGCGTGCGGGTGGTGAGCGGATTGGAGCAGGCTATCGAGCACATTGCCATTTACGGCTCACAGCATACCGATGCCATCATCACCGAGGACTACACTCGCGCCCGGCGTTTTCTACGGGAAGTGGATTCGAGTTCAGTGATGGTCAATGCCTCCACGCGCTTCGCCGACGGCTTCGAGTATGGTCTCGGTGCGGAAATCGGCATCTCCACTGACAAAATTCACGCGCGCGGCCCGGTGGGGCTGGAGGGATTGACCAGCCAGAAATTCATCGTGCTGGGCGACGGACAGATACGGCAATAAACCATTGCGAAAATCGGGGCGGATTTGATCCGTTCCGCAACATGAGATTGTGATGACTCAACTTATCGAAATCAAAGTCCCCGACGTTGGCGATTTCAAGGATATTCCCATTATCGAGCTGCTGGTGAAGCCCGGTGATACGGTAGAAAAGGAAACGCCGCTCATCACGCTGGAAACCGACAAGGCGACGGTGGAAATCCCTGCGCCACAGGCTGGTGTGGTGAAGGAAATCAAGGTCAAGGTTGGCGACAAGGTTTCAGAGGGGTCGCTCATCCTGTTCTTGCAAACAGCGGATGCGGAGACGGGTTCTGCAACCCCTGTAGAGATTCCGTCCATTGTGCTTGATTCGACTCCTGCTGCCGCCAGCATTGCTGTTCCGGTTGCGCGCGGAGAGATTCACGCCGATGTGGTGGTGCTGGGTGCGGGGCCGGGCGGCTACACGGCTGCGTTCCGCGCCGCCGATCTCGGCAAGAAAGTGGTGCTGATCGAGCGCTACCCTGTGCTCGGCGGCGTATGTCTCAATGTCGGCTGCATCCCCTCCAAGGCATTGCTGCATGTGGCGAAGGTCATCACCGAAGCGGAAGAGACCGAGCACCAAGGCGTTGCTTTCGGCCAGCCCGCGATAGACGTCGACAAGCTGCGGGCATGGAAAGAATCCGTCATCGGCAAACTCACCAAGGGTCTGTCGGTGCTGGCGAAGCAGCGCAAGGTGGAGGTGGTGCACGGCACAGGTAAATTCACTTCGCCCCACATGATCGAAGTGGAAACAGCCACTGGCGCAAAAACCGTGTCGTTCGAACATTGCATCATCGCCGCCGGCTCCAGCGTGGCACGCATTCCCGGCTTTCCTTATGATGATCCGCGCCTGATGGATTCAACCGGCGCATTGCAACTGGCAGACATTCCTAAACGCATGCTCATCATCGGCGGCGGCATCATCGGTCTGGAAATGGCGACGGTTTATGATGCGCTTGGTTGCAAAGTCAGTGTGGTGGAATTGATGGAGCAATTGATCCCCGGCGCGGATGCAGATCTCGTCAAGCCATTGCACCGGCGCATACAGAAACGCTACGAGGCGATCTATCTCAAAACCAGGGTCACCCAGATTGAGCCGCAGGAAAGCGGACTCAAGGTCACTTGTGCAGGAGAGAAATCTCCCGAACCGCAGATTTACGACCGCGTCCTGCTGGCAGTGGGGCGCCGTCCCAACGGTCGCGCGATCGGCGCCGAAAATGCCGGTATCAATGTGGACGAGCGTGGTTTCATTCCGGTGGACAAACAACTGCGTACCAACGTGCCACATATTTTTGGCATTGGCGACATCGTCGGCGAACCCATGCTGGCGCACAAAGCCTCGCATGAAGGCAAACTTGCCGCAGAAATCATCACAGGACACAAAGCAGCATTCGATGCGCGCACCATTCCCTCAGTGGCCTACACCGATCCAGAAATTGCCTGGATGGGTTTGACCGAAACCGAAGCCGCGAAACAATGTATCGATTACGAAAGAGCCAGCTTCCCTTGGGCGGCCAGTGGCCGCGCGATTGCGATGGGGCGCGAGGAAGGCATGACCAAACTGCTGCTGGATAAAAACACCCGCCGCATTCTCGGTGCGGGCATGGTCGGCGTCAACGCCGGTGAACTGATCGCCGAAACCGTGCTGGCGCTGGAGATGGGCGCGGACATGGAAGATCTCGGTCTCACCATCCATCCGCACCCAACCTTGTCGGAAACTGTTTTCTTTGCCGCTGAAATCGCGGAAGGATCGATCACCGATCTTTACATGCCGAAGAAGTAATCTCCGGTTTGTAGCAACAGCACATGATCCGCGCGGCACAACAGATTCACGCTACAATTCCGTGCCCCCCATTCTCGCCACCGCTCATCGCCTTGGAAGCCTTCCTCACCTCCACCCTGCTGGTTGCCATCGCTGAAATCGGCGACAAGACCCAGTTGCTGTCGTTTGTGCTGGCTGCCAAACTGCGGCGGCCGTATCCAATCATGGCGGGCATCTTCGTCGCTACCCTGCTCAACCATGCGTTGGCGGCTTCGGTCGGCACGTGGCTGGCGAGCCTGATTTCTGCGCAAGCTCTCAACTGGATCGTCGGATTGTCGTTCATCGGTTTCGGTTTGTGGGCGCTGAAACCTGACAAGCTGGACGGCGACCCGCGCATTCTCGGTGCCGGAGTGTTTGTTACAACGCTAATTGCATTTTTCCTGGCGGAGATGGGAGACAAAACCCAGTTTGCGACCGTGGCGCTCGCTGCACATTATGATGCGCTGGTACTGGTGGTGTTGGGAACCACGCTCGGCATGATGCTTGCCAACGCGCCTGCAGTCTGGATCGGCGAGGCGCTCGCGCACCGCATCAACCTGCAGTGGGTGCGCTGGTTTGCAGCAGCTTCGTTCGTGTTGATGGGGTGCTGGACGCTGGTCAGTTATTCATCATTACAGTAAACGGCTTTTGTCGCCGCTGACAAATCCAGCAAGAGGCTGGTGCATATTTTTGCCGAAGGCGATGACCTTGAACAATTCACCCATTTCGGCGGGACTCACCAGCTTTTGCAACTGGTTTGCCAGCGGCAGATAGGCGCCGGTATTTTCCGCCGGGGTTTGCGCCAGAATTTCAGTGATGCCGCAGTTGATGAGGAAATGCGCCTGAGTGGTATAGCCGCGCAATTCCAATCCCGTATTGATTGCAACCTCGGTAAACGCACTGAAATCCACGTGGCTGGTGATGTCCTGCAAGCCCGGCAGATAGAACGGATCATCGTGGGCATGGTGACGGTAATGGCACATCAGAGTTCCCTGATCGCGCTGCGGATGGTAGTACTCACTGTGGCCGAAACCATAGTCGATCAACACTATCGCGCCTTGCTGTAAAACGCCCGCGAGACTGCGCATGAAGCCGCGCGCGGCAAGATTGATTTCACTGATGTAGTCTTTGCCGGGATCAACTCGGAGATTGAGTGCGCGCGCAACCGCGAAAAGCTCGCCATCAACCAGTGGACGTTCACTCCACTCGAACGCTGTGCTGTTCCACACCACGCCGCGCTCGAACAAGCCGCTATCGCGCCACACCACCAGATGTACCGGCATGGCGTCGAGCACTTCATTGGCAAGCACCAGACCATTGAATCTGACGGGCAAATGTTCCAGCCAATTAACCCGCGGCGCGAGATGTGGTGCGCGTTTTTCGAATAATTCCCGCTGCCGCTGCCGCAGCTCCGCGCTGACTTCGAGTATCAAATACCGCCCCGGCAGGTGTCCAAGTTTTTCCAGCTCAAGCAGCAAATCGAGCGCGAGTTTGCCGGTGCCCGCGCCGAACTCCAGGATGTCGCCACCCTCGTCACCCATGAGTTCAAGCACCTGCGCCGCTTGCCGCGCCACTGCTTTGCCGAAGAGCGGAGAAATTTCCGGCGCGGTGACGAAATCTCCCGTGCCGCCGAACTTGGCTGCGCCGCCGCTGTAATAGCCCATGCCCGGTGCGTATAGCGCCAATTCCATATAACGCGCAAACGAAATCCAGCCGTCGGCAGCGGCGATTTCAGCGCAGATTAATTCCTGCACGGCGCGACTATGCTGGAGCGCGGCCTCGCTCGGTATCGGTAGTGACGGCATCGGCTCCGGAGTGCCTTTATGGTAAATTGTGGAAATTGCAGGATATGCAAGTGTAGAGGAGATAGTGATGCAAGGGAAAGTGGTACTCATCACCGCTGGAGCCAAACGGGTGGGTGCGGCCATCTGCCGCAAGCTGCACATGCGGGGCGCGAGCCTGATGCTGCACTATCGTTCGTCGGTGGAGGAAGCGAGGGCGTTGCAGACGGAACTCAATCAGGCCCGTCCCGGCTCGGTAGCATTGGCGCAAGCCGATCTGCTCGACATTGCTCAGATGCCGAAGCTGGTCGACGCAACCATACAGCAGTTCGGCAAACTGGATGCGCTGGTCAACAACGCTTCCAGCTTCTTCTCCACGCCGCTGGGAGGAGTCACCGAGGCAGCATGGAACGATCTCATCGGCAGCAATCTGAAAGCGCCGCTATTTCTGTCCCAGGCGGCGGCGCCGCATCTCCGACAGCAGCACGGTTGCATCGTCAATATCGTCGACATTCACGCCGAGCGGCCACTGAAAAATTACATCATCTACAGTGCTGCAAAAGGCGGACTGGCGTCGCTTACCCGCTCGCTGGCGCTGGAGCTTGCACCTGAAATCAGGGTGAATGGTGTTTCCCCGGGACCCATTCTATGGCCGGAGAATGACGAGTGGGCAGACGCAGCAGTACGCCAGCATATCATCAGCAAGACGCTGCTCAAGCGCACGGGCGAACCCGACGACATTGCCAGAACGGTGCTGTTCTTGATCGCCGATGCGCCTTATATCACCGGTCAGATCATCGCGGTGGACGGTGGCCGCAGCGTGAATTTGTAGAGAGGCTGCCATGAACTCAGAAACTTTGCTGTTATCGGCGAAGGATCACGCGCGCAACAGCCGGCATGCGATTTCTCGCGTTGGAAGTTTGCTCTTTCTGCAGTTCGGTTTGATGATAGTATCCCCATCGAAGCTGGCTAGACAGTCGCTGCCTGTTTTTCAGCAATGAAAAGCGGGGAGAGGAAAGTCCGGGCTCCATAGAGCAGGATGCCGGTTAATGGCCGGCCGCTATAAGTCGCAAGACCCAAGGCGAGGAACAGGGCCACAGAGACGAGTCTCGTCTGTCCCATACTCCCGGACTTGCCGCCGCGAGGCGGCAAAGTCTCGAAAAAATGAGTAAAGGACGGTAACGTTCTTTACCCAGGGTGCGGGACGGATGAGGGTGAAACGCGGTAACCTCCATCCGGAGCAAGACCAAATAGGCAGGCTATGACGCTGCTCGCTGAGCCTGCGGGTAGGTTGCTTGAGCGTACGGGCAACCGTGCGCCTAGAGGAATGACTGTCCACGACAGAACCCGGCTTACCGGCCAGCTTCATTTTATTTTTGTAGGGATTTATGCACCGGTTCCCTCGTGCCATGCCGGTTTAATGGGGATTTGTTCAGAACTTTTCTCAAACCCCGCACCAGATACTCCTCCCTTGCAGCATTATCCTCCCTGGTTTCGCCCGCAATGCCTCGCAGAGTGATAAGTTACATTCAGTTTTCCATCTATCCTCTTTATTTCTATAAGATATTTTTTTAGACCAGAAACTTTCTCCGGTTTCCGCTTTAAGTCTTTGTCGCATAAACAAAAACACCTGATTTTTCGCTTGACTAGCCCCCCCTTTTTAATTAGAGTGGGCGGAAGTGGGAAAAAGTGGGAGAAGGTTCCGGGCTAGAAAGTGCTGGAATTCCTCCCGGAAAATAAGGGAGGCAACATGTTCCGAGGTGTTACGCCTATCAGTTTGGACAACAAGGGAAGGCTTGCGGTACCTGCCAAGTACCGTGATGGGCTGCTATCCTTTTGCGCCGGCCATCTGGTCGTTACCGCTGATCCCTCGCGGTGTTTGCTGGTTTATCCCCAACCTGCGTGGGAACCCATAGAGCAAAAACTCAACAGTCTTTCCAGTTTCAATCCTCAAAGTCGCAGTTTGCAACGTCTTCTGGTCGGCAATGCCAGCGATGTGGAGATGGATGGTGCCGGCCGCATTCTGGTACCGCCACCTTTACGTCAGTTCGCAGGCTTGATCAAGGACGTGGTGCTGGTGGGGCAGGGTGCAAAATTCGAGTTGTGGGATGAGGAAAAATGGAATCTGCAAATCGAGAATGCCCTCGGATTCAAGGATAGCGGCATACCGCCAGAACTCGACGGTTTCTCGCTTTGATATCGGGGTGATACCGCTTTCATGCATACCACGGTTTTGCTGCAGGAGGCGGTGGATGCGCTGGCAGTCAAGCCGGACGGGGTTTACGTGGATGGTACTTTCGGTCGTGGCGGCCACAGTCGGCTGATCCTGGAGCGGCTGGGGGAAAGTGGCGGACTGATCGCGCTCGACAAGGACCCTGCTGCGGTAATGGCGGGGCAAGCCATCAAGGATGCGCGTTTTTGCATGGTGCATAGCGGATTCTCGCAGATGCAGCAGGTATTGCAGAAACTGGGTGTGGAGCGGGTGGATGGAGTACTGCTGGATCTGGGAGTGTCCTCGCCACAACTTGAGCAGGCGCCACGCGGATTCAGTTTTCGCTTCGAAGGGCCACTCGACATGCGTATGGATACAAGCCAGGGACAGACCGCTGCAGAATGGCTGGCCTCTGTTTCAGAAATACATTTGGAAGAGGTGATAAGAAATTATGGCGAAGAACGGTTTGCTAAACAGATTGCAAGAGCGATTGTTACGGCAAGAGCGCAACAGCCTATCGCTACCACATTTCAACTCGCCCAGATCGTGGCAGCGACCGTGCGTGCGCGCGAGCGCCAGCGGGAAAACAAGCAGAATCCAGCGACACGCACCTTTCAAGCTATACGGATTTACCTCAATCAGGAGCTTGAGGAGTTGTCGCTGACACTGCCTCAATGTGTGGAGATATTGAATCCAGGCGGTCGGCTGGTGGTTATCAGCTTCCACTCGCTGGAGGACCGATTAGTGAAGCGTTTTATGCGTGAAGAGGCGAATTCCGACAAACTGCCGCGCGGATTGCCGTTACGGGCAAAAGAAGTGCAGCAACTGACTTGTCATAAATTGCGTTTGGTGGGTAAGGCGATACGCCCGAGTGAAGAGGAAGTGGTTGCCAATCCACGGGCCAGAAGTGCAGTAATGCGGGTGGCGGAACGGTTAAGTCCGACTTAACGGGTACGGCGGCAGGAATGATCTTGGTTATCAAGAGGCGGATATGACCAAGCTTAATTTGTTACTGACTCTTATCCTCATCGCCTGCGCGCTGAGTGTTGTTACTTCGCAGCATAACGCGCGCAAGTTTTTTGTGGAGCTGGAGAAAGAACAGGAATTGACGAGGCAGCTGGCGGTGGAGTGGGGGCAGTTACAACTTGAACAAAGCACTTGGGCGATGCATGCGCGGGTTGAGAAAATTGCCAGTGGGAAACTGCGTATGCGCGTGCCGGATGCCTCACGCATTCAAATTATTTTACCGGCAACTTCTGGTAATACAAATGCCATTGGGGGAGCACCCAAACCTTGATGCCTAATTTTGTACCGCGCAGCATTTTGCCCGCATGGCGTTCGCGTCTACTGGTGGCACTTCTATTACTGGGGTTGCTCGGGCTGGCGGGCCGTGCTGTCTATCTGCAGGGAATGCATAACGGGTTTTTGCAACAGAAGGGTGAGTCGCGGTATAGCCGCGTGATTGAAATGAGCGCACACCGCGGCATGATTACGGATCGGCATGGTGAGCCGCTCGCAATCAGTACTCCGGTGGAATCGGTGTGGGCGAGCCCGCAGGATATGGACGCAACATCCACGCAGATAAAGAAATTGGCAGACTTGATTGGAATGGATGCTGCGGAAGTTCGCAAGCGTATCAGTGGATCGCAGCGTGATTTTGTCTACCTGAAACGGCATTTGCCACCGGAGACTGCAGCCAAGGTGGTCGAATTGAATATGTCAGGTATATTTCTTCGGCGGGAATATCGCCGATATTACCCAGCGGGTGAGTTGACGGCGCATATGCTCGGTTTTACCGATGTGGACGACAATGGGCAGGAAGGAATCGAGTTGGCATGGCAGGACGCACTCGCTGGAGAACCTGGCAGCCGTCGCGTCATCAAGGATCGTAAAGGACGTATTGTCGAGGATGTCGAGAGTATTCGTGCGCCCCGGGCAGGAAAAGATATAGCGCTGTCCATAGACAGCAAGATTCAGTATCTCGCTTATCGGGAATTGAAGCAGGCAGTGGAGGCCAGCAAAGCCAAAGCAGGTGGAATCGTGGTGCTGGATGCACAGACTGGCGAGGTACTGGCGCTCGCCAATCTACCGGTCTATAACCCCAACAACCGGGCGAGAATAAGTGGCGCTCGCGCTCGCAACCGCGCCTTGACCGATGTATTCGAGCCGGGCTCAACCCTGAAACCTTTTACCGTAGCGGCGGCACTGGAAGCGGGCCGGATCGGGCCTGACACGATATTCCAGACGGCACCCGGTACTCTCACCATAGGCAAGGCAACGATCCGCGATTCTCACAAGGAAGGTCCGTTGACGGTGGCACAGGTGATCCAGAAATCCAGCAACGTCGGTTCAGCAAAGATTGCACTGTCACTGCCGTCGCAAACGCTATGGGAAATGTTGAGCCACTCCGGTTTTGGTGTATCCACCGGTTCCGGATTTCCTGGAGAAGTCACTGGCAGACTGCGGCCCCACCACACTTGGCGTCCTATCGAACAAGCCACCATGTCGTATGGGCACGGCATCTCGGTAAGTTTGTTGCAGTTGGCGCGTGCCTACACTCTATTTTCTACAGAAGGCGAATTGAAACCGATATCGCTGTTAAAGCTCGATGTACCGGTAACAGGTGAGCGGGTAATTTCGCGCGATACTGCCCTTGCCGTGAGCAAAATGCTGGAAATGGCGGTGAGGCCCGGCGGTACCGGGCCGCGTGCGCAGATTAGTGGTTATCGGGTGGCAGGCAAGACTGGCACGGCTCACAAGTTGGAGGGCAATGGCTATGCAAAAGACCGTTACATCTCCACGTTCGTCGGTTACGCACCCGCTTCTAGTCCACGGCTGGTCATCGCAGTGATGCTGGATGAGCCATCCGCAGGCCAATATTTTGGCGGTGTGGTGGCAGCCCCGGTATTCAGTCAGGTAATGGCCGGCGCCTTACGCATATTGCATGTTCCGCATGATGCTCCCACCAATAATATTGTGTCATTTCCGGTGGTACCCGGAATGCGGGGTGATGTATGAATACGGGATTCGGAATCTGGGATTTGCAGCCTAGGAAAAAATCAGAAACGCAGTTCGATACTCATCTTTTTGATGATCTCGGCATCAAGATTAACAATCTTGTCACCGACAGTCGCATGGTGAAGCCCGGAGACACATTCCTCGCCTGTGTTGGAGATAAATTCGACGCCCGTGAATTCATTCCCCAAGCCATCGCCGCAGGAGCAAACGCGGTGTTGTGGGAGCGACATCGCGGCTTTTCCTGGAACCCGGCATGGCAAGTGCCCAATCTGCCGATAGCCGGGCTGCGCGCCAAGGCAGGAATGATCGCCAGCCAGGTATACGGACAGCCATCGCAAAAATTGTGGCTCATCGGTATCACCGGAACGAACGGCAAGACATCGTGCAGCCATTGGATCGCACAGGCTATGACAGCGCTGGGTAGAAAAACTGCGGTCATAGGCACCTTGGGAAACGGTTTCCCCGGCGCACTTAAGTCCACCATCAATACCACGCCGGATGCAGTTCTGCTGCAGCAGGAAATGGCAGATTTTTTACGGCATGGTGCTGAATGTGCGGCCATGGAAGTGTCGTCACATGGAATTGAGCAAGAGCGTATCAATGGTGCGGCATTCGCGGTGGCGTTGTTTACCAATCTGTCACGTGACCATCTCGATTATCACGACAGCATGCAGGAGTATGCCGCCGTGAAGGCGCGCTTGTTTCTCTGGCACGGGCTCAAATATGCCGTACTCAATCTGGATGATGCGTTTGGTGTCGAACTGTTGCAGCGGCTCACGGCCATGCCCACGCAGATTATTGGCTACGGATTTGAAGAATCTGGAATCGGCAACCGGGACTCGGAAAAAATTAGCGTGTTGCACGGGAGCAATCTCAAATCAAGCATCGGTGGTTTGGAGTTCGACGTCGAGTTCAAGAATGAACCGGCAAAATTTAAAACCGAAGTAGTGGGCAGATTCAATGCTTCCAACTTGCTGGCAGTGTTGGCTGCTTTGCTGGCAAGCGGCATCAAGCTGGCTGATGCAGTGCAGGCTGTGCAGCAAGTGCGACCGATAGTGGGCAGGATGGAACGGCTGGGTGGTGGTGACCAACCGCTGGTAGTGGTGGATTACGCCCACACTCCAGATGCCTTGGAGAAGGTGTTGACGACACTGCGTGAAGTTATTCGCAACTCCGAGGCCAATCAGAAAACCAGAACCCAGGAGCCAAAATTGGTCTGTGTATTCGGCTGCGGGGGTGAGCGTGACCGCGGCAAGCGTCCGCTGCTGGGAAAGGTGGCATCGCGACTGGCGGATGCGGTCATCATCACCAGCGACAATCCGCGCAGCGAAAATCCGCGCACCATCATCGACGAAATCGCAGCAGCAGCGGACGCTAACTACCATATCGAGGAAGACCGGGCAGCGGCAATTTACCGGGCGATACACGATGCGTGTCAGGGCGATGTGGTGCTGATCGCGGGTAAGGGGCACGAGGTGTATCAGGAAATTGGTGGCCACAGATTTCCGTTCAGCGACAGCGAAGTCGCACGCCAGGTATTGCAGGATCTGGCAACCCAACAAGCACGGGTGCAAGGATGATGGCAGTGCAGGAAGCGGTTCGTGCCCTGGATGCCGAATGGCACGGCGAGGATGCATTTTTTACCGGGGTTAGCACCGATAGCCGCAGGGTGGGACGGGGTGATTTATTTGTTGCGTTGAGAGGGGAAAAATTCGACGGTCATGAGTTTGTGGCTACTGCGAAGGAGAAGGGTGCGGTAGCGGCAATGGTGTGTCGAGGGGCGGAGACCGGAAGTCAGGAATTGGGAATCCCCCTGATACTGGTGAAAGATACGCGCTTGGGTCTGGGGCAGCTGGCGGCGTACTGGCGTGGACGCTTTGCCATTCCATTGGTCGCGGTGACAGGCAGCAACGGCAAGACCACGGTGAAAGAAATGATTGCGTCTATTTTGCGGCAGACGGCAGGCGATGCAGACAAGGTGCTGGCGACGGAGGGCAACCTCAACAATGATATCGGTGTGCCGCAGATGTTGCTGCGATTGCGCGCTCAGCATGCTTACGCGGTGATCGAAATGGGCATGAATCACGTCGGCGAGATCGCATACCTTACTGGCCTGGCGAAGCCCAGTGTGGCGCTGATAACCAATGCAGGCGCGGCGCATCTTGAGGGGCTGGGTTCGGTGGAGGCGGTCGCCCGCGCCAAAGGTGAGGTTTTCGAAGGGCTGGATCTGACGGGAGTGGCGGTTATCAACGCTGACGACCCCTACGCGCCGTTGTGGCGCAAGTTCGCGGGCAGCAGACGGGTGGTGGATTTTGGTCTAGGTGCAGGCGCGGCGGTGAGCGCCCGCTATCAGCTGAATCTGCTTAACAGCAAAATGACAATGACACTTCCGGATGGGGTGGAGGAAGTGGCATTGCAGGTTCCCGGCGAACATAACGTGCGTAACGCGCTGGCGGCGGCGGCGGCCACAGCAGCCATGGGCATAGGTAAGGAAATAATCGCGCTGGGGCTGAGCACGTTCAGCGGGGTGAAGGGGCGCATGCAGAAAAAACGTGGTTTGCATGAGGCAACACTGATAGATGACAGTTACAACGCTAATCCAGAATCGGTGCGAGCCGCGCTGGCCGTGCTAGCCGCTGCTCCAGGAAAAAAAATTCTGGTGCTAGGCGACATGGGTGAGCTGGGTGTGAACGCAGTGGTTTTGCATGAGTACATCGGTGAAGAGGCACGTCTTGCTGGGGTAGACAGGCTGTTTGCTATGGGTGAATTGAGTGCATATGCCGTGGCGAAATTCGGTGCGGGTGCGCGGCATTTTGAGCACATAGAAGAGTTGGTGGCCGAGCTCAGAGATCAGCTGACAGCCGATGTCACGGTGCTGGTAAAGGGATCGCGCTTCATGCAAATGGAACGAGTGATCAAGGATATCGAGTCATGAGTACTGAATTGTTAAACGTGAAATGATCATGCAAAACACAATTTCATTGTTGCGATTGTCATGCTGCTAGAACTTGCCCAATGGCTGGCCAGGGATATCCGCGCATTCAACGTGCTCAATTACATTACGTTACGCGCGGTGCTGGCGGCACTTACCGCTCTGGCGATTTCATTCATGGTTGGCCCGGCCATGATACGCAAGCTCACCGCTTATAAAATCGGCCAGTCAATACGTGATGACGGGCCGCAATCTCATCTCGTCAAAGCGGGTACGCCGACCATGGGTGGTGCATTGATCCTGGTATCCATCGCCGTCACCACCCTGTTGTGGTCGGATTTGAGCAATCGTTACGTGTGGGTGGTGTTGCTGACCACGTTGGGTTTCGGTGTAATCGGCTGGGTGGATGATTACCGCAAGGTGGTATATCGCAATCCCAAAGGGATATCCGCCAAATCCAAGTTTTTCTGGCAATCACTGATTGCGATCTCGGTAGCGTTGTACCTTGCGCTCACCGCCGAGCTGCCGGCGCAGACCAGTTTAATTGTGCCTTTCTTCAAACAGGTGGCGATCCCGCTAGGCGTGTTCGGTTTCGTGGCGTTGACCTATTTTGTCATCGTGGGTACCAGCAATGCGGTCAACCTGACCGATGGCCTTGATGGTCTGGCCATCATGCCGACCGTGATGATCAGCAGTGCCTTGGCAATCTTTGCTTACGTGGCGGGTCACGCAGTGTTCGCGAAATATCTCGGCATTCCCTATGTACCGCATGCAAGTGAACTGGCTGTGTTCTGCGGCGCACTGGCGGGTGCTGGACTTGCTTTTCTGTGGTTCAACGCTTATCCGGCGGAAGTATTCATGGGTGACGTCGGTGCGCTGGCGCTGGGTGCTGCACTAGGCGTGGTGACGGTGATCGTGCGCCAGGAGATCGTGCTGTTCATCATGGGTGGGGTGTTCGTGGTGGAAACCCTGTCAGTGATGCTGCAAGTGGCTTCATTCAAGTTGACGGGAAAGCGAATTTTTCGTATGGCGCCACTGCATCATCACTACGAGTTGAAGGGCTGGAAAGAAAACCAAGTGGTGGTGCGATTCTGGATTATCACCATGATGCTGGTGCTGTTTGGCTTGTCCACACTGAAACTGAGATAAAAGGTTTCGAAGCATTCTTATGAATTTGCGAGGTAAAACTGTGTTGGTACTGGGAATGGGTGAAACCGGATTGTCCATGGCCAAGTGGCTGTCGCGCCAGGGTGCGGACGTGCGTGTCGCTGACAGCCGTGCAGCTCCTCCCAATCTGGATGCAATGCAACGGGCCGTACCTGCTGCACAGGTATTTACCGGCGCATTTTCCGCCAAGACTTTCGCCGGCATAGACCTTATCGCCATCAGCCCCGGTGTGCCACTGGCAGAGCCGCTGGTGCAGCAGGCAGCGAAGCGCGGTGTATCGGTAGTGGGTGATATTGAGCTTTTCACTCTGGCACTTGGACAGACCGACAGTTCAGCCCCAAAAATCCTGGCGATTACCGGTTCCAACGGCAAGACCACGGTTACTGCCATGGCAGGGGCGATGGTGCAGCGATCCGGGTGGGATGTCGAGGTGGCGGGCAACATCAGTCCGGCAGTGCTGAATGCGCTGATGCGGCGGGAAGACTCCGGCAAGCTGCCGCAAGCATGGGTTCTGGAGATTTCCAGTTTCCAGTTGGAAACCACTAAAAGCCTCAATCCTGATGTGGCTGCAGTGCTGAATTTATGCGAAGACCATTTCGACCGTTACGCTGGAATGCAGGATTATGCCGCTGCCAAGGCCAGGATATTCCTGAGTGAGGACGGTGGTACGCAGATCCTCAACCGTGATGACCCGCTGGTACGCGCAATGGCATTGCCCGGAAGAAAGCAGATGACTTTTGGTCTGGATGCACCTGTTACCGAGAGTGATTTTGGTTTGCTGCGCGATGGTGGCGACACTTGGTTGGCGCAGGGGAAAACACGTTTGATGAAAACCAGCGAACTCGTCATTACCGGTCAGCACAATGCGGCCAATGCGCTGGCCGCGCTGGCGCTATGTCGCGCCGTGGAATTGCCGTTTGAGCCATTGCTGCAGGCCTTGCGTGAATTCAAGGGACTGCCGCATCGGATGGAGAAGGTGGCGGCGTTCGGCGGCATCACTTTCTACGACGACTCGAAAGGCACCAACGTCGGCGCCACGGTCGCGGCTCTGAACGGCATGACGCAAGGTGTGGTGCTGATCGCCGGTGGCGATGGCAAGGGACAGGATTTCTCCCCGCTGCGGCAGCCGCTGGCGGAATGTGCGCGCGCGGTAGTGCTGATTGGGCGCGATGCCGGGAAAATCGCCGCTGCGCTGGCCGGCTGCGGCGTGCCGCTGCATCAAGCAAAGACGATGGAAGAAGCGGTGCAGCAAAGCTTTGTGCTGGCACAACGAGGTGATGTGGTGCTGATGTCGCCGGCGTGCGCCAGCCTCGACATGTTCAGAAATTACGCACATCGCGCGGAAGTGTTTGTCGCGGCGGTAAGAGAGTTGGCGGCAAGAGTTCCGGCCACGATTGAGCAAGGTCCCAGCCAATGATTTACCAGACTGACATCAACAACCAGAGAATGCCGCATGATTTTGATCAAACTTTGGTCTGGTCGGCGATATTGCTGCTGAGCCTGGGACTGGTGATGGTTTATTCCGCTTCCATTGCCATCGCCGAAGCAGGGCGCGGAACCGGTGGCTATGCGGCGCATTTTCTCGTGCGGCATGGCGCCTATCTGCTGGTGGGTCTGCTGGCGGGATTGATTGCGTTCCAGGTACCGATGCCGGTGTGGCAGAAATATTCGTTTCATCTGTTCCTGCTGGGAGTGCTGCTGCTGGTACTGGTGTTGATTCCCGGAATAGGCCGTGAGGTCAACGGCAGCCGGCGCTGGTTATCGCTGCTGGTAGTGAATTTACAGCCATCCGAGTTCATGAAGCTGTTCGTGGTGATTTACGCCGCCGATTACACCACCCGCAAAAGCGCGTACTTGGATAGTTTCCGCAAAGGTTTTTTCCCGATGCTGATCGTGATGCTGGTGATAGGTCTGCTGCTGCTGCGCGAGCCGGATTTTGGCGCATTCGTCGTTATCACCGCCATCGCGATGGCGGCCTTGTTCCTGGGGGGCATGAATCTGAAGCTGTTCGCGGGACTGATCAGTTTCCTGATCGCTGGTCTGTTGGCGCTAGTCTGGATCGAGCCTTACCGTATGCAACGCATTGTGGGGTTCATGGACCCGTGGATCGACCCTTATGGAAAAGGCTACCAGTTAAGTCATGCCTTGATTGCATTCGGGCGCGGCGAATGGCTGGGCGTTGGTTTGGGCGGCAGCGTGGAAAAGCTTTTTTACCTGCCCGAAGCGCACACCGATTTTCTGCTGGCAGTAATTGCAGAAGAGCTTGGTTTTATCGGCGTGGCAACAGTGGTGGCACTGTTCGCTGGGTTGGTGATGCGCGCTTTCGTGATAGGCCGTCAGGCTGCGATGCGGGAGCGTCACTTTTCCGCGCTGGTGGCGCAAGGCATCGGCGTATGGCTGGGGGTGCAGGCTTTCATCAACATGGGTGTGAACATGGGGGTATTGCCGACCAAAGGATTGACCTTGCCGCTGATGAGCTTCGGCGGCAGCAGCATTGTCGCCAACTGTGTCGCGCTGGCGGTGTTGCTGCGGGTGGACTGGGAAAACCGGCAACTCATGCGGGGTTTCGCCGTATGAGCGGGCGCTTGCAGAGGATCAATGAGGGAGCTTTGACTTGGCGCACACCATCCTGATCATGGCTGGCGGAACTGGTGGCCATGTATTCCCCGGATTGGCGGTGGCGGATTACATGAAGGCAGCGGGTTGGCGCGTCGTGTGGCTGGGAACCGAGGGAGGGATGGAGACAATGCTGGTGCCGCAACGCGGGTATGACACAAGAATCATCCGCTTTTCCGGTGTGCGCGGGAAAAATGCTGCGGCGTGGCTGACGCTGCCACTGCGGCTGCTGCTGGCATTCTGGCAAAGCGCTAAGGTGCTGTTCCAGGTGCGCCCTGATGTGGTATTGGGCATGGGTGGTTATCCGGCGTTTCCCGGTGGCCTGATGGCTTCGTTGCTGGGCAAGCCGTTGGTGATACACGAACAGAATTCGATAGCAGGTCTCACTAACAAAGTGTTGGCAAAGTTTGCAGATAAAGTTCTGCTGGGTTTTCCAGATGCAATCAGAAACGGTAACAAGGCAGTATTTTCCGGCAATCCGGTGCGCAACGCGATCGGCCAGTTGGATGCGCCAGAAACAAGGTATGCCGCTCGTGACAAAAACGGCGGTGAAAGATTGAGATTGCTGGTGGTAGGTGGCAGTTTGGGCGCACACGCGCTGAATGCCGTGGTGCCGCAGGCATTGGGATTGATCCCGGAAAACAGGCGCCCGCAGGTGACGCACCAGGCAGGAGCGAAGCATCTGGATACGTTGAGAAAGAATTATGCGGAAGCGGGAGTGGCAGGTGAGTTGGTGGCGTTCATCGAAGACATGGCTGCTTGCTATGCCGATTGTGATCTGGTGATTTGCCGCGCCGGCGCACTCACCATCGCTGAACTGGCAGCGGCGGGGGTGGCAAGCATACTGGTGCCGTTCCCCTACGCCGTGGACGATCATCAAGCCAGCAATGCCAGATTTCTGAGCGAGCGGGATGCAGCCGTGCTGCTGCCGCAAAATGAACTGACCCCACAAAGTCTGGCACGACTTCTGACGGAGTTAAGCCGCGACAGATTATTAGAGATGGCGATAAAAGCGCGCGCACTGGCGAAACCCGATGCCACCCAACTGGTGGCGCAAGTTTGCATCGAGATGGCAAAAGCATGAATCTGGAACCATGAAACATAAAGTCAAACATGTTCATTTTGTCGGCATTGGCGGCTCGGGTATGAGTGGCATTGCCGAAGTGCTGTTCAACCTGGGTTACCAGGTGAGCGGTTCAGATTTGGCCGACAACGCCGCTACGCAGCGCCTGAAAAGCCTGGGTATCACCATCCATCGTGGCCATGCACGTGATCAGGTGACATCAGCGGATGCGGTCGTGACGTCGACTGCGGTGCAGCCGGACAATCCGGAAGTGGTTGCGGCACATGAACGTAATGTCCCGGTGGTGCCGCGCGCCATGATGCTGGCGGAATTATTGAGGTTGCGTCAGGGCATCGCTGTCGCTGGTACTCATGGCAAGACTACCACCACCAGTCTGATCGCCAGCATTCTAGCGGAAGCGGGAATGGACCCAACTTTTGTTATTGGAGGCAGACTGGAAGCTGCAGGTTCCCATGCCAGGCTGGGCAGCGGTGAATTTATCGTGGTGGAAGCAGACGAATCGGATGCCTCATTTCTCTACCTGCAACCGGTGCTGGCGGTGGTGACCAATATCGATGCCGACCACATGGAAACCTACGGCCATGATTTCGGCAGACTCAAACAGGCATTCGTGGATTTTGTGCAGCACCTGCCTTTTTATGGGATGGCGATGCTGTGTGTGGATGATGCCAACGTGCGTGCAATCATGCCGGCCATCGTCAGACCTATCACCACCTACGGTCTGTCGGATACGGCGTTAATTCGCGCTGCAGATATTTGTCACAGCGGGGGGCAGATGCATTTTACTGCGCTAGTGGGCGTAAATGGCAAGACGCGCAAGCTCAACATCGCGCTCAATCTGCCGGGGCTGCATAACGTGCAGAATGCGCTCGCTGCCATTGCAGTAGGCAACGAGCTGTGTGTGCCGGATGAAGCCATTATCAGCGCTCTGGCTGGATTCAAAGGAGTCGGGCGGCGTTTTCAGCGTTACGGAGAGATCAAATTAGCTAGTGACAAGAATGGCCAGAGCGGCAGCTTCACATTGGTTGATGATTATGGTCATCACCCGGTGGAAATGGCTGCCACCATTGCTGCTGCGCGTGGCGCGTTCCCTGGGCGCCGCCTGGTGCTGGCGTTCCAGCCGCATCGCTACACGCGTACGCGCGACGTGTTTGAGGATTTCGTCAAGGTTCTATCCACCGCCGATGTGCTGTTACTAACCGAAGTTTACCCCGCAGGTGAGGCGCCAATCGTGGCCGCCGACAGCAAGTCGCTAGCGCGCGCAGTAAGGGTGCAAGGCAAGGTGGAACCAATCTATGTCGAGACCGTGGATGAGTTGCCTGCCGCCATCCGCAGCGCGGCACAGGACGGTGACGTGGTGCTGGTGATGGGAGCGGGGTCGGTGGGCGGAGTGGCACCCAGCATTGTGCTTGGGGATGGAGATGCAGGGAGAAAAGCATGATGCGCCTGAGGGTTGGAGGGGTAGGGATAAAAGCAGCTGAAAAAGACCTGCGCGGTAGCGTTACCGAATTTTTTACATCACCAGTCTGTTACGGGATGCGTGAATGGATATGACGGAACCCGATAAGTTCACTGCTGATTCCTGCGTACCTTCCAAAGAGGGGATGAAAGGAGTCCTGCGCGGTGAAGTACGAATGAATGAATCGATGAAAAAGCATACTTCCTGGCGCGCGGGCGGAGAGGCAGAGCGTGTTTATATTCCGGCTGATTTGACCGATCTTGCTCAGTTCATGCGTGCCCTGCCGCAGGGAGAGCCGGTGCATATGGTGGGACTGGGCAGCAACCTGCTGGTACGTGACGGTGGGGTGCGCGGCACAGTAGTGCTACTGCATGCGCGGCTGGACGAACTGCATCTGGAGCAGCAGACCGCAGATGGAGGATTGATTTATGCCGGGGCGGGTGTGGCCTGTGCCAAGGTGGCACGGTACGCAGCAGTGCATGCTTTGGCAGGCGCTGAATTTCTGGCTGGCATACCCGGCACGGTGGGCGGGGCGCTGGCAATGAATGCAGGTTGTTACGGCAGCGAAACCTGGGAGATTGTCGAACGCGTACAGACGCTCAATCGTGCCGGGCAACTGCGGGTAAGTCTGCCGGGAGATTACACAATCGGCTACCGGCATGTGGCCTTGCAGCCGGAACTGGGGAACGCCTCTGATGAAGAGTGGTTTGTAGGGGGATGGTTCAGATTAAAGGATGGCGATGATGCGGCATCGCGCAAGAAGATCA
>JAYUYT010000033.1:0-2574 GCA_043752345.1 Nitrosospira sp. | reverse complement strand
AACGATCTGCTTTCCCATGCTGACGCTCCCTTGAATTACCTTATGCCATAACGCATAAAGCAGCCAAATGGTTGGCAACTTTTATGAATAAATCAGCGTTTCCCTAAGGGGGCTGGTAATGGGTTTTTGGTTGAAATGTACCGAGGTTCCCTTCATCATATCGCAAAGGTCGCTGCTATAACCCAATTTTGTGAATATCTGCTCAGCATTCTCGGCCCGGCAGCGCGCAGCTACCCAAACACTTCAGGAGATCAAATGAAAAAACAGACGATACAGACAGCCAATGCACCCCAAGCCATCGGCACCTATTCCCAGGCAATACGCGTGGGCGCGGGGGAAACAGTCTACCTTTCCGGTCAAATCGGGTTGGACCCTTTTACCATGCAGATGGTGGAGGGGATCGAGGCGCAAATCCAGCAGGTGTTTCTGAACCTGAAGGCGGTGGCAGTGGCGAGTGGCGGCGACCTGGGCGATATTGTCAAATTGAATGTCTACCTGACCGATCTTGTTCATTTCACCAGAGTCAACGAAATCATGGCGAGCTACTTCAGCCGGCCTTATCCGGCGCGTGCAGCGGTTGGTGTGGCGGCGCTTCCGCGCGGAGCATTGGTGGAAATGGATGCGGTGATGGTGCTGCAGGGATGAAGGGTGAAGGGTAATAGCGCAGACAGCACCATCGCTCCCGTTGCCGCTGGTTCTGTCGGCAAGGCAATGCAGGAAAGATTCGCCAGACTTGGCATCGCTAATGAATTCGATCTGGTGCTGCATTTGCCGCTGCGCTACGAAGACGAAACGCACCTTTATCCCATCACCGCCGTCCCCGCAGACAGAACCGTGCAGGTCGAAGGCGTCATCATCCACAGCGCAGTCATGTACCGTCCGCGGCGGCAATTGGTATGTCAGGTGGAGGATGGCAGCGGCATCCTGTTCATGCGCTTTCTTAATTTCTATGGCAGCCAGGTAAAAGCATATTCCATCGGGACGCGAGTGCGGCTGCTGGGGGAGGTTCGCCCAGGCTTTTTCGGCGCTGAAATGGTTCACCCCAAGTGCCGTGTCGTGAGCGCGGGCACGCCGCTGGCCGATGTGTTGACGCCGGTTTATCCGACCACTGCTGGACTTTCCCAGGAAGCAATACGCAAACTGATCCGGCAGGCGCTGGCTCGCAGCGATCATGCGGGCAGTCTTGCGGAAGTCCTACCCGTTGAAATCATAAAGCATTACCATCTGTACGATTTTCGCGACAGCGTGATGTTCCTGCATCAACCGCCGCCGGATGCATCGGCCACTTTGCTGCAGGAGCGTACTCATCCCGCCTGGCAGCGGATCAAATTTGATGAATTGCTGGCGCAGCAATTATCCATGCGCCTGCATTACCAGCAGCACCGCAGCCGTAGCGCCCCTGCACTAACGAAGAAGAACAAATTAACCAATGCGCTGCTGCAGTCACTTTCTTTCAAACTGACGGGTGCGCAGAAAAAAGTATTGGCCGAAATCAGCCGGGATCTTGCCGCAGTTCATCCGATGCAGCGTCTGTTGCAGGGCGATGTGGGTAGCGGCAAGACGGTGGTTGCGGCACTGGCCGCGCTGCAGGGCATCGAGAACGGCTACCAGGCAGCCATCATGGCGCCGACAGAAATCCTTGCCGAGCAGCATTATCACAAACTCTCCGGCTGGCTTGCGCCCTTGGGAATCACGATCGCATGGCTGTCCGGCAGCCAGAAGAAAAAGCAGCGGCAGGCCGCGCTCACCGATATCGCAGAAGGTAGAGCCATGCTTGCCATCGGCACCCATGCCCTGTTTCAAGAGCAGGTGGAGTTCAACCAATTGGGGCTTGCCATCATCGACGAGCAGCATCGCTTTGGTGTGCACCAGCGGCTCGCGTTGCGCATGAAAGGCGCCAAAACCGGTGCAGTTCCGCATCAATTGATGATGAGCGCGACACCTATTCCGCGTACGCTGGCGATGAGTTATTACGCCGATCTGGACGTATCGGTAATAGACGAGTTGCCACCGGGCAGAACCCAGGTGGTGACCAAACTGGTTGCAGATATTCGTCGCGACGAAGTGATCGCGCGTGTCCGCGAATCGTGCCAGGCCGGCAAACAGGCCTACTGGGTGTGCCCACTGATTGAAGAATCCGAGGTTTTGCAGCTCAAGACCGCTCTGGAGACTTACGCAACGCTGACGTCGACTTTTCCAGATTTAAAAATTGGCCTAGTGCATGGGCGGCTCCCGCCACAGGAAAAATCGGCAGTGATGGAAGCGTTCAAGCAAGGGGAAATTCAATTACTGGTTGCAACCACGGTAATCGAAGTGGGCGTGGATGTGCCCAATGCTTCGCTGATGGTGATTGAGCACGCCGAACGCATGGGACTGTCGCAGATGCACCAGCTGCGGGGTCGCGTCGGACGCGGCGCGGAAGCCAGCGTATGCATCCTGCTATACCAGAAACCGCTGTCAGCAACTGCGCGCGAGCGGCTCAAAATCATCTTTGAGTATACCGACGGCTTTGAGATCGCGCGCCAGGATTTGCATCTGCGTGGCCCCGGCGAATTTCTCGGTGCACGCCAGAGC
>JAYUYT010000032.1:0-2608 GCA_043752345.1 Nitrosospira sp. | reverse complement strand
GCGTGGGCACGCTGCGCTTTGCCCACCCTACCGCTACTCATATTAGGCGAGTCCTTCCGGTGAGGAGTTCCTGCATCATCGCCTGCTTGAGGTTGCGGGTTTTGTCGCGGCGGGCTTCAAGAGTTGAAAGTTCGGTATCCATGTCGGAAAGCAACGCAGCTATCGTTGCTTGCTCTCTCGGCTCAGGACATTCAATCTCGATTTTTTCAATCGTTCGCGCATTGAGGCTTGGAACACCTGACGCTTCATTAAACTGCATCCAGTCAATCAGACAAAACCGGTAGTAAAAGTACTTCGCATTGTTGTCGTCCTTCATAGCCGAATAGAAAAGTGTATCCACGGTCCAGAATGGCGTATCCATGTACTGAGGACGATTAATTGTTCCCTTGCGTCCGATCAGAACCGATGGCTTTTCGTATAGTGGGATTCGCGCCGTGCCGATCTGACCACCGGTTGCAAGTATTGGGTATTGACCATCAGGCGCTGCCACATCACGCTGGCTCTTTCCATGACAAATTGCCAGCACGTCTCCCAACCGCTTCACCTCCCACTCGCCATGAAAACCGGGAAGGCGGGTTTGGCCGGTGAGGAGTTGCTGCATGGCGGCCTGTTTGAGTCGCACTTTCTTGGCGATGAGCCGCTCCAGTCCTTCCAGCAGCGCGTCCATATCGCTCAACGCCATCGCAATGGCTCGCTGCTCTCTAGCGGGCGGTACGGGGATCGGTATACCCACGAATTTCTCACGCGTGAGGTGTGCGATGCTCGTCCGAGTCACATAATTATTAAGCACGCCTGTATCAGACCACTGCCGAAGAAATGCCACCATCAGATTCGAATCGAAACCGCGCATTGGGCGCAAGCGATGAAGTGCCTTTTGGTAGTAGCAATCTGGAATGGCAGCATCCCAAATTGCAGCCCTGCCCACTTCACCGCCCTCGCATACCAAGATGTCCCCTTTAGCAAGGCGATAGTTTTCCATGTCGGCGCGAGACATTGGCACATTCGGCAGATCTGAAATGTCTATGCGGTTCCACTGCACTGCTTTGTTGCCGAGATAGGGTTTTGGTATTCCTACGTTTCTTTCTGAGTCGAGCATCTTGCCAAGCTTGATTTCAAATTCTTGCCCGACAGTTGAAACTTCCCACTCTTCAGGAATTAGCCCCGCCTCGGTCTGCTTGACTCGTTGCATCATCTGGTCAACGCCGCCATTTTCTTTAGGTGCATCTCGACACGCGCACCGAGCATAGCCACTTCGTTACCGAGCTCTGGTAGCGAACTGAAGTAACGTTCCGCAAGTTCGCGGATGCGACTCGCAAGGTCACGGGATAGTCGTTCCAAATCGGCTTTCACAGCGACGGAAAGTTGCGCCATCCACTTGTCATCAACCACCAGCGCCTTGATTTCAGCTTCACTGAGCCTGGGATATTTCTCATAGGCCAGATTGTCGAGCGCCACCTCCTGCTCCTTCACACCGCGCTTCAATGCGGTTTCGTTTTCGGCAAGGCTCAACCATCGCTGCAACACCTCACGCTCCGCTGCCTCTTCCTCCGCCGCACTCGCAGGCTTTGCCAGGTAGCGCGCAGATGGTCCGGCTGCTTTCAGGGCAACTTTGCGCGACGCCGTTTTCATCTGTTCGGCATCCAGCTCTTTCAGCCGTGCATTCACTTCTGCCTTGGCGATTTTCTCGAACGCACCGAGGAAACCCTCTTCGCCGCCGTGTTCTTCTTCCAATTCCGCCAAGCTTGCGATCACTGCTTCCAGCTCGGCCTGCTTAGTCTCGATAGCCGCCTGCTCTTTCGCAAAGTAGCGCGCAACGATCAGCGCCTTCGGCACCAGATCACAAATCCAGCCTTTGTCTTTCTCCTTGCCCTTCTTGTCTTTCTCGATGATGCGCGAGGTCTCCGCTTTCCAGCCATCGATGGAGATGAGGTAGCAATCGTCCAGCATCGTCTCGGCCCAGTAGTCCATCAGGTGCTGATAGACGGCGTAGTTATCCATGAGGGGTTTGCCGGAGTAATGGCCAAGCAAATCCTCGGCCAATATCTTGTCGACATCCTTGGCGTGAAAGCCCGGCTTCAGTTCGCGCAGGGTTTTGGCGTGATGGTCGCGCCAGACGGCGAAGTGCGTGTTCATGGCGGTGGTGAACGCCACGAATTCCGGGTGCGCGAAGATGGTGGACTTGATCGCCGATGGTTCTACGGCGAGGTCCACATAGCCTTTGCGGTTTGGCTTGAACAGCGTGGCGCGCAGCTTGGGGCAGATGTCCCAGTATGGTTGCAGCGCATCGACGTCGGCGAGCGGAATGCCGCCTTTGAGATGGCCTTCAATATCGTGCAAATCTTCCGGCTCCTGGCTATCAATGTAGCGCGGCAGGTTTAGGTTGAAGTCGTTTTTTTCGATTTCTTCCACACTCACCATACGCGCGTATTTCGGGATTTCCAGCTTGTTGTTGAAGGCATCGACGATGCGATGCAGGTCCTGTTCGCGCAGGCGGTTCTTCGGGCCGTCCTTGATGTAGCCCTTGCGAATCAGGTTCTTGCGGATATCGGCCTCGGCGTTACCGCGAAACAATACGCCGTGCGGCAGGATGCAAGCACCTTTGCCGGCG
>JAYUYT010000031.1:0-6803 GCA_043752345.1 Nitrosospira sp. | reverse complement strand
TTTCCCATGCTGACGCTCCCTTGAATTACCTTATGCCATAACGCATAAAGCAGCCAAATGGTTGGCAACTTTTATGAATAAATCAGCGCTTCCCTAGGACATGGCTGATTGACGCTACTTAAGCCCGTCTTTGCCGTGTGCTATGCTGAGTGGAACTGCTGAACTGCCTCTGATATGGGGGCGCGCTGGGAAAATTCAATGGACAAGAAAACTCAAATCAACTTCTGGTACGTAATCATTGCGATGCTCGGTGTTTTGTTTGTGCAGAACTTGTACAAGCAATACACCAAGGTTGAGCCGATCCCCTATAGCCGGTTTCAGACTTTATTGGATCAGGACAAAATCGCCGAGATCGCGGTCACCAACGATTATATCTACGGCAAGCTCAGAGAGGCTGGCGCCGACGGATTAAAGGAATTTGTCACCACGCGGGTGGAGCCAGAACTTGCCGACAAGCTGGACAAGCACAACGTGGTCTACACCGGAGTGGTGCAGAGCACCTGGATTCGCGACCTGCTGTCCTGGCTCCTGCCGATGGCTGTCTTCATCGCGATCTGGCTGTATGCAATCCGTCGTATGGGTGGCGGCGTCAGCGGCGGTCTGATGTCGATCGGCAAGAGCCGCGCCAAGGTATTCGTGGAAAAGGAGATCAAAGTTACTTTCGCGGATGTAGCCGGGGTCGACGAGGCCAAGGAAGAATTGATTGAGATCGTCAATTTCCTCAAGGATACCGAAGGCTATAGCCGTCTCGGCGGCCGTGCGCCCAAAGGCATCCTGTTGATCGGCCCGCCCGGTACCGGCAAAACGCTGTTGGCGCGCGCCGTGGCTGGTGAGGCGGGGGTGCCGTTTTTCTCCATCTCCGGCTCGGAATTTGTCGAGATGTTCGTCGGCGTCGGTGCCGCCAGAGTACGCGATCTGTTCGAACAGGCGCGGCAAGTGGCCCCAGCAATTATTTTTATCGACGAACTGGATTCACTCGGCCGCGCCCGCGGCGCCTACGGACTCGGCGGACACGACGAGAAAGAGCAAACACTGAATCAGCTATTGGCCGAGCTTGATGGCTTCGATCCCAAGAGTGGCGTGGTACTGTTGGCTGCCACCAACCGGCCGGAAATCCTCGACCCGGCATTACTGCGTGCTGGACGGTTTGACCGTCAGGTATTGGTGGATCGTCCGGACAAGATCGGCCGCGAGCAGATTCTGGCGGTGCATCTGAAAAAAGTGAAGCTCGACCTCGACGTAAAACCTGAGCAAGTCGCTGCGCTGACGCCGGGCTTCACCGGTGCGGATCTGGCGAATTTGATCAACGAAGCGGCGCTGCTTGCCACCCGGCGCAAGGCTACATCGGTAACCATGGAAGATTTCAACAATGCCATCGAGCGTATCATCGCGGGACTCGAAAAACGCAATCGCCTGCTTAATCCGAAAGAGCGCCGCGTCGTCGCGTTCCACGAGCTGGGCCACGCCCTGGTGGCGCTGGCCCTGCCCGGCACCGATGAAGTGCACAAGGTTTCGATCATCCCGCGCGGTGTCGGCGCCCTCGGCTACACGATCCAGCGGCCGACCGAGGATCGGTTTCTGATGACGCGCACAGAGCTGGAGCACAAGATGGCCGTGCTGCTGGGTGGACGCGCGGCCGAGCAGGTGGTGTTCAGCGAAATCTCGACCGGGGCAGCGGACGACCTTGCCCGTGCCACCGACATTGCCCGCGCCATGGTGCTGCGCTACGGCATGAGCGAGGCTTTGGGCAACGTTACTTATGATCGCGAACGCTCGACCTTCCTGGAACCCGGCATTCCAATGTCGCAGACCCGTGACTACAGCGAAGAGACTGCGCATGCGGTCGATGGTGCCGTGCGTGCGCTCATCGATCAGGCTTTCGAGCACGCTGTCGCCATACTCCAGCTTAACCGGGCACTGCTTGACCGTACCGCGGAGGATCTGCTCAAGACCGAGACGCTGAATCAGCCCCAGATAGAGGTGTTGAAGCGCGCGATCATTACCGGACCCACGCTGCCAACGGCGGCATAGCGGCATAGGTTCGAATTCTCCACCTGCTTAAAAAATAACCTCGACACACGCTGCAGTTCCTGTATACTCCGCGCTTCGATGAAAGGGCGTCATGCCTTTTTCTCGGGTCCATCGTTCCTGACCTCTCTTCGATTTTCAAGCTTCCTCCGGAAATTGCGCAGTACCCTGGTTAGCGGCGATGTTTTGCGCTAGCGGTACTTTGCCCGTTAATCTCCGGCAGTCATTTCCTGCTTGCGCGTTTATTTTTTACTTCTTATTAGGAAAATAACGTGTCTTTTGAAAATCTGAATCTGCATCCCCTTATCCTTAAAGCCATAGTCGACTCCGGTTACACTGAGCCGACCCCGATCCAGCAACAAGCCATACCGGAATTGCTGGCAGGGCACGACATCATGGCCTCAGCCCAGACCGGCACCGGCAAGACCGCCGCGTTCATGCTGCCGGCACTGCATCGCCTTGCCACACCTTCCAAAGTGCACAGTCGCGGCCCGCGCGTACTGGTGCTGACCCCGACGCGCGAACTCGCGCTGCAGGTATCGGAAGCTGCCGCCAAATACGGCAAGCATCTACCCCGCGTCAAGGTAGTAAGCATACTCGGTGGCATGCCTTATCCGCTGCAAAACAAACTGTTATCGCAACCAGTTGATATTCTGGTGGCAACACCCGGACGCCTGATCGATCATATCCAGCGTGGACGCATTGATTTCTCGCGCCTGGAAATGATGGTGCTGGACGAAGCCGACCGCATGCTCGACATGGGCTTTATTGATGATGTGGAAAGAATTGCTTCGGCTACGCCCGCCACCCGCCAAACCTTGTTGTTCTCGGCCACCCTGGATAGCGCAATCGACAAGGTTGCAGCGCGTCTGTTGAAAACACCCAAGCGCATCCAGATTGCGGCACAGCAGGCAAGGCTCGATAACATCGAACAACGGCTGCATTATGTGGACGATCTCTCTCACAAAAACCGGCTGCTGGATCATCTGCTGCGCGATATGGCATTGAAGCAGGCCATCGTTTTCACCGCCACCAAGCGCGACGCTGATACGCTGGCAGACAATCTCTCTGCTCAGGGGCATGAGGCTGCTGCGTTGCACGGTGACATGAGTCAGCGTGATCGCACCCGTACCCTGACCAAGCTGCGTCATGGTGGATTGCGGGTACTGGTCGCCACCGACGTGGCGGCACGAGGTATTGATGTTGCCGGCATCACCCATGTCATCAACTTCGATCTGCCAAAATTTGCCGAAGACTACGTGCATCGCATCGGCCGCACCGGCCGTGCTGGCGCAGCGGGCATCGCGGTGTCATTCGCTTCCGGCAAGGATGGCGTCAATCTGAAGAAAATCGAGCGCTTCACTGGCCAGCAGATCGCCTCGCATGTGGTGCCGGGCCTGGAGCCGCGCTTCAAGCCGCGCCCTGGTGCCGGTGGCGCGTCCAGAGGTGCGCCTAATGTCGCCCACAAGCGCAGCCGCACATGGTCAAACGATACCAGCGGGCGCAACGCCAACAGCGCCAACGGCAATCGGGACAACAGCCGTGGCCGTTCGTTTGACAGTGAGAATCGTGGCAACTCGTTTCGCGGCAGCAGTAATCCCAGCCCTTACGCCAGAACCAAGTAAGGTCTGAGCAGGAACCAGCAAAATGGCCCGGTGAGTCCGGGCCATTTTTTCGCGTTCATATTTTCCCTGGTAGCGACCCGCGTTTTCGCAGCATGCGCAAGATCCAGTAAACGGCTAGCGTGGCAAGCAGATGCTTTAGCGTATGGCCGCTGATTAGCTGCCCGACAGCGTAAATTTCCTGATCCGCCAGTTCTGCCAGCTTGGCAAGACCATACCATGCGATCACCCTGTAGACATCCGCTCCGCGGCTGTATCTGGGCGGAAAAAAAGCGACCAGCAACAGGATCAGCAGCAGAGAGCAAAACTGCACGACGAGATAGAAGTTCAGATTCCCGGCACCCGCCTGCTCGCTCCAATGCCAGTGCAATACGCTGCCGACCCCGGCTAAAACCAGAAAGGGCAGCAGTTGCAAACCCACTCTTGGATTGATGCGTTCGGTTAGCACCGCGGCAAGCAGCGCCATGAAGCCCGCCGCCATCGGCAGCCGATCCCAAACCAGCCTCTCATTATCTGGCTGCCAATGATAGTAGGCCGAGCCGAAACCTGCCACCAGCACGCTCAGGAACAGGATCAAATAAGGCCAGCGTTCGGGCAATGTGACAAATGACCTGCTGGCAAGTGATCCGTGCGGCTGTAACAAAAATGCCAGACCTGCGACGCCCACGAACAGGAAAATAATATTGGAAATGACGTCGAAGAAATTCGGGATGCCGAAATAACTGCGCTGGTCAGCGAACTGATGATACTCGACCGGTTGGGGAATCGGCGGCATGATGGCCGCCACCAGCAGCATTGCCACTGCAAGTATGCCCAGCAGCCACAGACGGGTTCGATGATTCATGCGAGCTGTTTCAACTCTTGTCAGCGTTTCAACGCATTTTTGCAACCGCTTCTTCCAAGCGTTCCACCGCGATGATCTCAATGCCGGGAATCGACTGCTTGGGTTTGTTGGCCTTGGGGATGATCGCCGAGGTAAAGCCCAGCTTGGCAGCTTCTTTCAGCCGCTCCTGGCCGCGCTGAACCGGCCGCACTTCACCTGCCAGTCCAACTTCACCAAACACTACCATTTTCTCCGCCAATGGCTTGTTTTTAAGGGAGGAAACGATGGCAAGCAACACTGCCAGATCGGCTCCCGGCTCGGTGATTTTCACCCCGCCGACAGCGTTGACGAACACATCCTGATCAAAACAAGGGATACCCGCATGACGGTGCAGCACCGCCAGCAGCATCGCCAGCCGGTTCTGTTCCAGCCCCACGCTCAACCGCCGGGGATTGGGCGCGTGCGCCTCGTCCACCAGAGCCTGGATTTCCACCAGCAGCGGGCGTGTTCCTTCCTGGGTCACCATCACGCAGGAACCCGGTACCTGCGCGCCGTGGTGCGACAGAAATAGGGCCGAAGGATTACTCACTTCGCGCAGGCCTTTTTCGCTCATGGCGAATACGCCCAGCTCGTTCACTGCGCCGAAACGGTTCTTGAAAGCACGGATCAGGCGAAAACTGGAATGGGTGTCACCTTCGAAATACAGTACCGTATCCACCATGTGCTCCAGCACGCGCGGCCCGGCCAGCGCCCCTTCCTTGGTCACATGCCCCACCAGAATGATGCAGGTGCCGCTGGCTTTGGCCAGCCGTGTCAATTGGGCGGCGCACTCGCGCACCTGGGCAACCGAGCCGGGTGCGGATTGCAGCGCCTCGGAATAAACCGTCTGGATCGAATCAATTACCGCGATGTTGGGTTTGCGCTCACCAAGTACCGACTGGATACGCTCCAACTGGATTTCTGCCAGCATATGCACCGCGCTCGCATCGAGCGCCAAGCGCTTGGCGCGCAATGCCACTTGCCGTGCCGATTCTTCGCCGCTGACATACAGCACATTGTGTGCAGCCGACATGTGGCAGAGGGTTTGCAGCAGCAAAGTGGATTTGCCGATACCGGGGTCGCCCCCCAGCAATACCACTCCGCCATGCACCAGGCCGCCGCCCAGCACCCGGTCGAACTCGGCCACACCGGTGGAATAACGCTGTTCTTCCCCTGCCTCCACCATGCTCAAACTTTGCACCCGGCTGGTTTCAGACACGGGGGTGAAGCGCGATACGGATTTTTCGGCTATGGTTTCGACCAGCGTGTTCCATGCCTGGCAATGCGGACATTGGCCTTGCCATTTCAGAGTCTGACCGCCGCACTCGGTACAGGAATAAGTGGATTTTGATTTAGCCATGGGACGGGTTCAGATATTTGCCGATTGTGGGTGTGGCATTTACTACTAACCTTGCTGCCACTTTACCACCAAACCCGGTTCTCCAGCAGCCGCCTGGAAATCACAATTAATACCGATTCCCGGCACCCATACCAGATGCTCCCCACTGAACAACAATGGCAACATCTCCCGTTCCCACGGTGGCAATGCCGCTTCCTGCAGCAGGTTCTTGAGGCTGCGGCGTGGACGCTTGCAATCGGGGCGCAAACGTTCCCCCCCTTGACGCAGACGGATGGTGACCGCTTTCTCTATCAGCTTTGACAGATTGATTCCTGTACCTTTCCGCTGCAGGAAACTGACCGTGCCGCCCAGATTAGGTATTAGCAATTGCTTCTCCCCATGCCAGGCCAACTGCCATGCCGTTGCAGCGGGCGTAGCCAGCGGGCGGACATGCAATACCCCCTGGTAGCAACGGATTTCGGTATTGCCAAAAGCGATATGCAATTTTGCATCGGGACGGGATGACAGCAATTGCCGCAGGATTTCCTCCAGCTTCACCGTGCTCGGCAACGTGACACCTTGCTGTGCCAGGGTATGGCGCAACAGGTTTTTCGCGCGCGGGGAGTCTAATTTGCGTAAACCTTCAACCTGGAGCTTTCCGGCAACACTGCAGTTGTTACTGTCTGTCTCGGCCAATTCATCCAGCAGGCTAGATGCCTCCGCCAGGTGGCGGCTGGCGCGCAGAAATGTGGCGCGATAGGAAGGGAAACGCTGTTCCAGCACAGGAAAGATTTCATGGCGCAAAAAATTCCGGTCGAAAGAAACATCGGCGTTGCTTTCATCCGTAATCCAGTGCAACTGGTTGTTGCGGGCATAAGCCTCGATCTCGCTGCGCGGCACTTCGAGCAATGGCCGCAGTATCCGTGGCGCAGAGCTCGATACCTGTTTTCCG
>JAYUYT010000030.1:0-6832 GCA_043752345.1 Nitrosospira sp. | reverse complement strand
GCCGTGGTAGGAGCCGCCTTCAACCGTCACGGTCGCGCCGCTAATGGTGACGGTTCCGCCTCCGACTCCAGCGAGCGTACCGCCACTGATCGTGACCTGTGCTCCAGTGGAAGTGTAGGCACCTGCCCCACTGGCGCCGATAGTTGCCGCTCCGCTTGTAACCGTGATACCGGTATTGGCACCGTTGACCAGTGCCGTTACTAGCGGTAAAAAGGTGCCGCCCGTGACCGTACTTATACCTACGACATTATTGGTGGTGCCTTCCAGATGAAAGGCAGTGGCACTGTCGAAAACCGCTTTGATGCCGTTGCTCAGAAAAGTATCCACCGGCGGCGAATTCAATGTTGCACCGCCAATCGTGGCTGTACTTGAGGTAGTCGAAGTCAAGGTGCGGTCAATGGTAAATGTATCTCCAGCAATGGGTATGGTGGGCCCGGCAGCGTTGGCAATCTGCACCGTCCAGCCGTTGAAACTGATGTTACCTCCGGTGGCATAGACCATGTTTTTTGCCAGGATTGCGCCGGTGGTGCTGTCGACGACATCGAATGCCGTGCCGCTGGTAAAGGTGATCACAACTTTGTCGTTGAAACTGTTGACGCTGCCTGCGCTGATCTGTCCAATACCCGTGTTGGCCAATGCTGCGCTAGTACGGATCGGTGCTGCAGCCGCGATCTTCGCGGTATCGCTGATAGCCACGTTAATATCCCGGGCTGCGTTGCGGGTGGGCTGGATGATGAAACTTTCGTTAGCGTTGATGGTGGCCGCAGTGATGCTGATGCCATCAAGGGTGATCAGGGGCGACGTAGTGGACGTTGCCGAAGTATTGTCCGATAGTCGCGTCAAGGTATAAGTGGTGCCGTCCCAGCCGAATCGGTAATCACTGGTAGTAAGTGCATTCACATTGCTAATGTTGGCAGTAATAGTGGAGCCCGCAGCGTTTGCCGTGTTGGAAATTACGTTCGGCAGCGGCACGTCGAAAAAATCACCGCCAATGACACCCGTCAAATCCTGCCCCAATCGGTGTTGATCGTTAAAGGTTTGCGCCAGCCCGACAGCGATGCGCCCCAGGGAATTTTGGGCACTGTCCAGCGTACCACTGCGGAATAGAAGATACCCGCCCAATTTCCCCCCCTGTAAACTGCTATCAGAAATCACAGCGGTCTGGCTGCCGGCAACGTAGCCGACCATCGTCCTGGTGGGATCAACGGACGAAGTCGTGGTAGCCAAGGTCATAGCTTGCGCTCCCACTACCAATGCTTGACCGGTGCCAATAAAAACATTGATGCTGCCATCGCCTTGCTTCACGACAGTGGTACCAATCTCCTGGTTAAGCCGGGAAAGCAACTCATCGCGTTGATCCAGCAGGTCATTTGCCGGCTGGCCATAAGCGCCTTCAACCTTTCCGATATTGGAATTCAGGGTGGCAATCTGCTGTGCCAATGCATTAATCTCAGTGACGCTACTACTGATATGGTCATCGAGAGCATCACGAATCTCTGAAAAACGCTGATTCAGACCCTGAAAACGCGCAACCAGCGCTTCCGCACTATTCACTAACCCCTGTCGCGATGGCACCGATTCAGGGTTAGTGGCCACATCCTGCACACTACTGAAGAATCCCTGTAGCGCTGGAGATAGACCCGAATTTGAATCCCCCAGCAGGTTATTGACCATTCTAATCTGGGTGTAATAACTGTCGAGTTGGCTGCTTTGCGTCTGTGCCTGCAATCCCTGACTGACAAGGAGATCATCGTATATCCGCCGCACCGAGGAAACACTCACACCCTGCCCGATGAAACCGGAGCCCGTCCCTTGGGAAACAGCGCTAGCTTGGATCACTTGCTGGCGATTGTAGCCGGGCGTGCCAGCATTGGTAATATTGTGGCTAGTCGTTTGCAGGCCCATTTGGGCTGCATTGAGACCGGTAAGGCCGGCACTAAGCATAGTCATAATATTATTCCCATATTTTATGCAGAGTTAACCTCTGCTACCCATACTCATGAACGACAGAAACGAGAGAAAATTAAGCAAATAACATATAGCATGTTGATAAATAAGAAACCGCCTAACCAACCAAGCTATTGCGCAAAACGTTGCCGTTGAGTATGCGCATCAACTTGTCCGCATACATCGGATCGGTGGCATATCCCGCCTGCTGCAGGCCACGTGCAAAACCGGCCGCATCCTGCTGCTCCAGTACCGCAGCGTAACGCGGATTATTCATGAGCAGGTTCGCGTAATCACGGAACCCCTCGGCATAGGAACTATAGGCGCGAAACTTTTCCACCGACTTCTGCGCTACCCCGTTCACGTATTCGGTGGTGACCGTCTCCGCTACCGGACCAGACCAGTTGCGTCCGGCCTTGATGCCAAACACATTGAAGCTGGGACTGCCGTCAGCACGACGGATTTCACTCTTTCCCCAGCCTGATTCCAGCGCTGCCTGCGCCACCATGAACTGAGCGGGAATGCCGGTGGCCTGGCTCACCGCCTGGGCATGAGGCCACAGCGTGTTGACAAAATCCCGGGTCTGGCTGACTGGCAGCGGAGCAGATGTACCGGGTGGTGTTGCAGGAGAAGCATCCGGTGTCAGCGGAACTCCATTCGGCATATTCTCCAGCTCCTCCGGGGTCACGCCAGGGCGTGACAGCTGCTTGACCATCATGTCGGCCAAACCGATCCCTCTGGCTGACAAACTCTGTGCATACTGCATATCCAGCATCGAGGTATAAAACTGCGTTTGCTCGCTGTCGAGTACCCCATCCTTGGGAGTCGCCTCACGCATGCTCTTGAGTAACATATTCATGAACAACACCTCGAACTGCTGCGCCACTTTCTTGAGCGCATTGTCCGGGTCTTGCTTTACTTGCAGGCGCAGCTTGTCGACGCTTTGGACGTCAACTGCGAGCAAGCCTGAAATGTCGGATAAACTAGTCATGATGTAACAAAGTTAAGCATGATTCATGCCACCTAAGGCTCAAAAACCACTTATCCTGCGAATATCTCTGCGAATCATGTAATTCCTCAAATTATTTCCAGTTCGGCACGCAAGGAGCCTGCCGCTTTCATCGCCTGCAGAATGGACAGCAGATCCTGGGGGGTGGCACCGATCGAATTCAATGCTTTCACTACATCTCCCAGCGATGCGCTGTTACGCAGCAACACCAGCTCGCCATTATCTGAACGAATCTCCACCTGCGTCCGCTCCGTCTGCACCGTCTTCCCCTGCGGCGAGAAAGCTCCGGGCTGACTAATCACTGGCTCGCTGCTGATGATCACTGACAGATTGCCGTGGGCCACTGCACTGTTCTCCAGCGTAACCAACTGGTTCATCACGACCGATCCGGTACGCGCATTGATGATGACTTTCGCCACAGTCTGTGCGGGACTCACATCGAGGCTCTCGATCTGCGAGAGAAAAGTTACGCGCTCATCAATGCCAGCGGGTGCCTGCACCCGGATCACACGCCCATCCAAAGCAACGGCAGTGTCTTTGGCAAAATTTCTGTTGATCACATCAACAATGCGACGCACCGTGGTGAAATCAGACGTACCCAGTTCCAGTTCGATATGACTACCCTGGCCAAAAGGTGTCTCCACCACACGCTCTATGGTCGCCCCGGCAGAAATACGGCCAGCGAGCAGGTGATTCACCACAGCACTGCTGCCGCCTGCAGATGCGCCGACTCCGCCCACCAGCAGATTGCCCTGGGCCATGGCATAGACTTGCCCGTCAGCGCCTTTGAGCGGCGTCATCAGCAGCGTGCCACCGCGCAAGCTCCGCGCATTACCCATGGAAGATACGGTGACATCAATGGTTTGTCCTGGCCTGGCAAACGGTGGCAGTGATGCGGTCACCATCACCGCAGCGATATTGCGCAATTGCAGCACCGGACCGCCGGGGGGGAGATTCACCCCCATCTGCCCCAACATGTTGTTAATGCTCTGTACCGTAAACGGG
Organism: Nitrosospira sp.; assembly: GCA_043752345.1. Classification (GTDB taxonomy): domain Bacteria; phylum Pseudomonadota; class Gammaproteobacteria; order Burkholderiales; family Nitrosomonadaceae; genus VFJL01. The sequence goes on along the minus strand of JAYUYT010000030.1, from coordinate 2,871 downwards.
GTCTGCATGGTCTGGTCGCCAGTACCCTCGAGGCCCACGACCAGTCCGTAACCGACTACCTGATTGCTGCGAATGCCCTGGATCGTCACCAGATCCTTGATACGCTCGGCATGCACGGAACCGGAGAAAACGGAAAGCAAGAAAAGGGAAACCAGAACACGGTTTTGTAGAATTTTATAAGCAGTCATTTTATGTACCTCGATATTCCTTCACATTTCTAGAACGGTAGAATCGACATAAGTCCGCGCGAGAACCATCCCATCGTCTGCGCTTCATCGACATAACCATTGCCACGGTACTCAATGCGTGCATCCGCCACCTGCGTCGATGATATGGTGCTGTTGTTGCCGATATTGATAGGGTTCACCACGCCGGAGAAACGGATAAATTCCTGTCCCTGATTGATCCCGATCTGTTTTTCACCGCTCACCAGCAGGTTGCCATTAGACAACACCTCGATCACGGTGACTGCGATGGTGCCGGTAAAGACGTTGTTGCTCGCACTCGTACCGCCACCAGCGAACTTGTTCTCGGAACCAACCTCCATATCCATTTTCATAAAATTCGTCGGCAAAGGCATTCCGGTAATGGCCAGAGGGGTAGGTGTTGTAAATTGGGTATTGCCGGTGCGATCTACGGTACTGTTTGACTTTTTACTGGCAGTGGTTCTTTCGGCAAGGGTAACAATTACTATATCGCCCACATAGCGGGCACGCCGGTCTTCAAATAATGGCGTGTAACGGTTGGCCTGGGTGGAGTAGGTCACCTTGAAAATGCCACCGGTTTCCACCGCCGCCGGATGCGCCGGTCGTGCCGACATCGGCTGGAGCACATTGGTAGCTGGCGTGATGGCGCAGCCTGTCATACCGCTGATCAGCGCCGCTAGCAGCACATGACGCCATGAATCCCGGATCTCAAAGTTTGTATTCATTATTTATGCTCGTTTATCAGTCCTGCCTATCACAACTGCACCAGCTTCTGCAGCATCTGATTGGAGGCCTCGATTGATTTGGAATTAATCTCATAAGCGCGCTGGGTCTGAATCATGTTCACCAGTTCCTCCACCACATTCACGTTGGAAGTCTCGACATATCCCTGATTGATCAGTCCCAGTCCAGCGGTGCCCGGTGTGTTGGGGTTAGGTGGGCCGCTGGATAGTGTCTGCAGATAGAGATTCTCGCCCATGCTCTGCAGCCCTACCGGATTGATGAAACTCGCCAGTTGCAGGTTGCCCACCTGGTTGGGGGTAGGCGATCCCGCAGTCAACACCGATACGGTGCCATCACGCCCTATGGTAATGCTGGTGGTGCCAATCGGGATGGTGATGCTGGGCACTATCGGAAAGCCGCTGGAAGTGACCAGCTGTCCCTGGTTATCGGATTGGAATGCACCGTCACGGGTAAAAGCGATGTTGCCATCTGGCAGCAGTACCTGGAAAAACCCTTCACCCTGGATCGCCACATCGCGCGTGTTGCCGGTATGCTGCAGGTTGCCTTGAAGATGTACGCGTTCCACTGCGACCGGACGTGCACCAGTGCCGATCTGCAAGCCGGAAGGTATCTGGGTCTGCTGCGAAGACTGGGCACCGGGTTGGCGCAGGGTCTGGTACAGCAAATCCTCGAATACCGCGCGCGAGCGCTTGAAGCCGTTGGTGCCGACGTTCGCCAGATTGTTGGCGATGACGTCCATCTGCAGCTGTTGCGCTTCAAGACCGGTCTTTCCTATCCACAATGAACGGATCATGTTTTTTCCTTTTCTATTTAAAAGCAGTAGTGACGCACTTCAATCATTACTGCCTGTTAACTGCACTATCCCTGCAAGTTCATGATCTGACTTGCTCTGCTTGCATTGCTCTTGGCGTTCTCCAGCAATTTCATCTGCATGTCGTACTGGCGCGAGATCGATATCATGCTTACCATCTCCTTCACGACATTAACGTTGCTGTTTTCCAGTGCGCCCCAAGCCAATGCTACGTTGCCGTCTGCCGGCGCTTTACTGCCATCCCGCAGCCGGAACAAGCCGTCGTCACCTCTTACCAGTTGTTGTTCCGGGGGATTCACCAGTTTTATGCGCCCTGCCGGCTCCACCGTTTGCGGCATCATCCTGGCTTGGGCAGAAATCACCGTAATAAACCCATTCTTGGCGATGGTAATGTCGCTCTCTACCGGGATCGAGATCGGGCCGTTAGTACCCATCACATTGAATCCGTTGCGGGTCTGCAACAATCCGTTAGCGCTGATCTGCAGATTGCCATCGCGGGTATAGGCCTCGCCACCGTCCTTCGTTTGTACCGCAATCCAGCCTGCCCCTTGCACCGCCACATCGCGACTACGACCGGTCACCTGGATTGAACCCGGAGCAAAATTTGCACCGGTTGTGGAATCCACCACGAAAGCGCGTGTGGGCGAACCTTCACCAACTACCGGCACCGCACGGAAAGAATTGACTGCGGCGCGATAGCCGATAGTGGTAGCGTTAGCCAAATTATGGGCGATGGTGGCTTGTTGCCCCATGGTGTGGGTTGCCCCGGTCATGGCCACGTAAATCAAGCGATCCATATTTCAGCTCCCGATTTCAGATTCAAGGTGGCAGACTTCATTTTCATTCCTCACGCTTTATTCACCATTACCGCAGGTTGACCAACGTCTGCAACACTGAATCCTGAGTCTTGATGCTTTGCGCGTTGGCTTGATAAATACGCTGGGCGGTGATCATGGCCACCAGTTGAGAGGTAAGGTCAACATTGGAATCTTCGATCGCCGAAGCCTGTAATGCCCCCAGAGTTCCGGTGCCCGGCACGCCGATGATCGGCAATCCGGACTCAGTATTATCTTTCCACTGGTTTGAGCCTGACGAAGTGAGGCCGTTGGG
>JAYUYT010000029.1:0-16143 GCA_043752345.1 Nitrosospira sp. | reverse complement strand
AGCGCCGAGTGGTGTTCGACAGCATCCTTCTTGGCTGAGAAGAAAGTTATCTTGTCAAACAAATCCTCCAGTCGCAGCAGAGTGCGAATGCGCTCGTTGAGAGGATGTTCGTAGCAAATCACGATGGCATATCCCTGAGGTTGGGCCAGAATGTGTTGAATTTTGCCCTATGAAACAGAATTTTACAAATTAAAATTAATCCCCAGCCAGGGATGCTGTTGCAGATGGATTTAGCTCCCGTTTGGCAGGGTAAGGTATTTCGGGTGCAAAGCTTCCACCTGCTGCTGCAGATGCGCCAAGCTACTGTCATTAATGATGACATCATCTGCTTGTTGCAGGCGCTGCTGGCGCGCGATTTGCGCCGCCATAATGGCGCGAACTTCGTGTGCACTCAGTCCGCTACGCGCCATTGCGCGCACAATCTGCTTCTGTTCATCACAATCTACCACCAGGACACGTTGTACCATTTCACGGTAATCACCAGTTTCGAGCAGCAGCGGCACGACCATTATTACATAAGGAGAGGAAGCCAGTGCGGCGCGGCGGGTTGCTTCCATGCGGATAAGAGGGTGGAGGATTGCTTCCAGCTTTTGCCGCGAGGCGCCGTCGGAAAATACCAGTTCGCGCATTTCCCCCCGATTCAGTGCGCCCTCCGCAGTGATGAAATCTTCGCCAAAAGCCTGTCGTATCGCGTTAATGGCGGCACCGTGTGGCTGGGTGAGTGCATGTGCGATCTCGTCGGTATCGATAACGCAGGCGCCTAGAGCAGCAAAGAATTTTGCGGCGCTGGTTTTGCCGCTGCCAATTCCCCCAGTTAGTCCGATTACCAGCGGCATGAGCTAAAGCAAGCCAAGATAGGCACGATTGATCTGATCTCCCCAGAACAAAGCAATGAGGCCGCCACCAACCAGATACGGTCCGAATGGGATGGGCACATTGCGCGCCTGTTTTGCCGCGATCACCAGTCCAATACCGACTACGGCACCAACCAGGGAGGATAACAGAATTACCAGTGGCAGCATTTGCCATCCAAACCATGCGCCGATCGCGGCAAGCAGTTTGAAATCGCCGTAGCCCATACCTTCCTTGCCGGTGGCAAGCTTGAAGCACCAGTAAATCGACCAGAGAGCAAGATAACCGGCGACTGCGCCGATAATTGCGGAGTGAATGTCGGTAAAGCCATCGTTTAAATTGACCAGCAATCCACCCCACAGCAGAGGCAATGTGATGTCATCGGGGAGCAACTGAGTATCCAGATCAATGAATGCCAGCGCAATCATTGCCCAGGTGAAAGCCAGTGCGGCGAAAGTGACCAGGCCGTAGCCGAAATGCCAGGCAATGAAACCGCTGATGATGCCGGTCAACGCTTCGATTATGGGGTAGCGCGGGGAAATGGATGTGCGGCATTGTGAACAGCGACCCCTTAACATCAGGTAACTTGCTATTGGAATATTTTCCAGCGCGCTTATTTTATGCCCGCAATGGGGGCAGGTGGAACGGGGTGTAGCGAGGTTAAAGGGGGGTGCTGTTGCGATGGTCTTGCCGTGCAGCTCGGCGCTTTGTTGCTGCCACTTCTGTTCCAGCATGCGCGGCAGGCGGTGTATGACTACATTCAGAAAGCTGCCCACCAGCAGGCCGATGGTGGCGCACAGGGAAACAAAAAGAGTTGGAGTGGTTTGCAATAAATGGATGAGTGACATGGAAATCCTGGAATCGGTAATCGCTATTCTGGGTTCTGGATACAGTTGCACCCAGGGTGCCGGGAGAATAAACAGTTCTAGCTTGATTTCTTGATGCCTGTCTCCCGTTAACCGACAATCTGTCCCATTTTAAAGATCGGCATATACATGGCAATCACCATCCCGCCGATAAGAGTCCCCAATACCACCATGATGACCGGTTCCATCAGGCTGGAGAGTGCGGCTACGGCATCGTCCACTTCTGCCTCTAGAAAATCGGCTACTTTACTCAGCATGGAGTCTAGTGCGCCGGACTCTTCGCCTATGGCTACCATCTGTAGCACCATACTGGGAAAGACATTGGTATTTGTCATGGCAGCGGTCAGGCTGTTGCCGGTGCTGACTTCTATCTGGATTTTTTTAGTAGCCTCAAAATAAATATGGTTGCCTGCGGCACCTGCGACTGAATCCAGCGCCTCCACCAGCGGTACCCCCGCTGCAAACATGGTGGAAAGGGTGCGTGTCCAGCGTGCGATGACAGCCTTACGGATGACATCACCAAGAACCGGTAGTCTCAGCACCAGCCGATCCATGACCCGCTGCATGGCCACAGAACGCTTCCATGCGTAGAAGAAGGTATAAATACCCCCTCCTACCGTACCAAAAATTGCCCACCAGTAGGCCACGAAAAAGTCCGAAATTGCCATGACCACCAGTGTCGGAGTGGGCAAGACAGCGCCGAACCCAGCAAATAATTCCTTGAACGCAGGAATCACGAAAAGCATGATTATCGCAGTAACAACAAATGCCACCACGATAATTGAGACGGGGTAAAACAGGGCAGACTTGATTTTGTTTTTGATTGCCTGGATCTTTTCCTTGTAGGTGGCCAGACGATCCAGCAGGCCATCGAGAATACCGGCCGCTTCGCCCGCGTCCACCAGATTGCAGTACAGGGCATCAAAATAAAGTGGATATTTGCGAAAGGCATTCGCCAGGCTGCTGCCAGTTTCCACGTCAGTTTTGATGTTCATCAGCAGCCTGCCCATCGCCGGTTTGCTGTGGCCCTTGCCGACGATATCAAACGCCTGTAGCAGGGGAACGCCCGATTTCATCATGGTAGCAAGCTGGCGCGTGAACAGCGCGATGTCCTTGTCGATGATGCTGCCGCTGGTCCGGATTCTGCGGATTTTTGTGGCGTTGATACCTTGGCGACGCAGCATGGAGGTAACCACTACCGTGCCGGCAGCGCGCATTTCACCCTTTACCATCTTGCCAGATCTGTCCTTGCCTTCCCAGGCATAACTGATCTCCTTGACTTTCTTGTCTGCACCTGTGGTTACAGCCGCCATAATGACTCCTCGATTACCCGGGACCATGGCCCTTTAGGGAACCTTTGAACAAAGCTGAACAAAGCTCCGTAGAGCGCATTGTCGGCAGACCGACTTATGCTTATTGTTGTGTTAACGGCATTATCTGCTGAATTGATTAGGGGTTTCTTGGAATTAATTTCCAATAACTTACCAAGCCGCAACTATTACACAGCTGCAATAGGGAAGATACGCACTACCTTGACCACCCGGCCCTGGGTTTGGATGACTTCCATCGGATAGCCAGCGATTCTCAGGCTGGTGCCGGCTTCGGGGATATCCTGAAAGTATTCTAGAATCAGTCCATTAAGAGTCTTTGGACCGCCCAGCGGGAGCCTCAGGCCAAGTTTGCGGTTGAGATCGCGCAGCAGGCTGCTGCCTTCGACGATTACGCTGCCATCTTCTTGTGGCAGGAATGCGCCAGCCTGTGATGGCGAGTGCGTGGTGAATTCACCGATGATTTCTTCGATAATGTCATCCAGCGTTACCAACCCCATCCACTCACCATATTCATTTACCACTAGGCCGACTCGTTCGCGGTTTTCCTGAAACAGTTGTAACTGTGAGAACAAGGGTGTGCCGGATGGAATGAAATAGGGCTCACGCATGATTTTCTCGAGGTTAGCGGCAGTGATTTCGCCGTTCTTCATCTGGTTCAGCACCCGGCGCGTGTGAATTATCCCGGTTACGTTGTCCAGCGTTCCCCGGTATACCGGCAGGCGGGTGTGGTAGCAGGTGAGTAACTGGTTGTGGATTGCTTCATCATCGGCTTCCAGATCGATGGCTTCGATCTGGCCGCGTGGCACCATGACGTCATCGACGGTGATGGTTTCCAGGTCGAACAGGTTGAGTAACATGCTCTGGTGTTTTTTCCGGATGAAATGCCCAGCTTCCAGCACCAGCGTTTTAAGCTCTTCCAGGCTGATTTTGTGGGTGGTGTTATTTGCTCCGGGTTTCAGGTGCAGGATGATAAGCAGTGCCTGGACGAACAGATTGACGAACCACACTATCGGGTAGAACAGTTTCAGCAGCGGGGTCAGCACATAGCTGGAAGCCAGCGCGATGCGTTCCGGGTAGGCTGCAGCGATCACCTTGGGTGTGATTTCGCTGAACACCAGAATGGCGAAGGTCACGCACACCGTACCGAGGAGCAAGGCCAGGTCGCTATGGTCGAACAGGGTGGAAACAATCACTGCCACCAGCGTTGCGGCAGCGGCATTCAGCAAATTGTTGCCAAGCAGGATCACTCCCAGCAGCCTGTCGGTATTGGTCAGTAACTGGGTGGTCAGGCGGGCGCCACGATGGCCCTGCTTGACGAGATGCTTCAACCGATACCGGTTGATAGCCATCATGCTGGTTTCGGAAAGTGAGAAAAACGCGGACAGAATCAACAAAACAACCAGCGCGATCAGCAGCGCATACAACGGCATGTCTTCCAAGAAGCGCCTTTATGCTAATAAAAGAAATTAAGTATCAAAGCGGGGGGAGGTTTTGTCAAGGATACAGCGGGTGGAATCAGCACACGCTAGCGCTGGAGCACCACTTCCAGCACAAATTTGCTGCCGATATAAGCCAGCAATAATATGATGAATCCAGCCAGTGTCCAGCGGATGGCGATGCGTCCACGCCAGCCGTAGAGCAGCCTGCCCGCGAGCAGGGCGGCGAACACGCCCCAGGAAATGAAGCCGAACAGGGTTTTGTGGGTGAATTTGAGCGGCTGGCCGAATACTTCCTCGGAGAACATGACGCCACTGATGAGTGTCAACGTGAGCAGGATGAATCCCACCCAGATGACGCGGAACAACAGCTTCTCCATGGCCAGAAGCGGCGGCAGGTTGGTCAGCACCGAAGGCATGGTGGGGTGGTGCAAGCGACGCTCCACCACTGCCATCAGCAATGCATGCAGCGCGGCGATGGTGAGCAGGCTGTAAGCCAGCATGGCGATCAGAATATGTGCTTTGAACGCAGGCAGCTCGGTATTGGCCAGGGGACGCAGTGAAGGAAACGCCAACGGCAGCAGCACTGCCACTGCTGCCACCGGCGCAACCAGGGTCTGCAGTCCTTCCAGGCGGTAGAAAAAACTGGACAGCCAGTAAATCAGAGCAGTGAGCCAGACAATGGAAGAAATCGCATTACCCAGGCCAAAGCTCAGTCCGTCACCTGCGAATATGGACTGGTAAAGCGTAAAGCCGTGCAGCATCAGCGGTACGAGGATGGCGTAGCGCTCCCATTCGGCAGCTGCCACGGGGCTGTTTGCGGGTTGTGTCGGCGCATTCCATTTGGTGCGCCATAAGTGCCAACCGATCAGTCCATAGAGCAGGGCGGCGGCGAGATAAGCTAGAATACCGGACATTGATTGATATTGCGGATTAAGGCGGAAATGTCCGGCTAGTCTACACCAATTTTTCTTGAGAGGCATTTAGCATGTTCGACAATCTTACCAGTAGATTTTCCAGTGTCATCAAAACCCTGCGGGGCGAGGCGAGACTGACTGAAGACAATATTCAGGAAGCGTTGCGCGAAGTACGCATGGCGCTGCTGGAGGCCGATGTGGCTTTGCCGGTAATCAAGGAGTTCATCGCCCGCGTCAAGGAAAAAGCTGTTGGCCAGGAAGTAATGGGCAGTCTCTCGCCGGGGCAGGCGCTGGTGGGGGTGGTGCATCAGGAACTGATCGCCATCATGGGCGGAGAGAAAGCCGATATCAATCTGGCCACCGTACCGCCTGCAATCATACTCATGGCGGGGTTACAGGGTGCGGGCAAGACCACCAGCAGCGGCAAGCTGGCGAAGTGGTTGATGGAGCAGAAAAAGAAAAAGGTGCTGCTGGTTTCTTGCGACGTTTATCGACCGGCTGCGATTCATCAATTGGAACTGCTGGCCAAGCAGACCGGTGCGGATTTCTTCCCGGTACAAACAGGACAACAACCTAGGGAAATTGCCACTGCCGCATTGGATTTTGCCCGCCGGCATCACCACGACGTGATGATCGTGGATACCGCCGGACGGCTGGCGATAGATGAAGCCATGATGCAGGAAATCAGTGAGCTGAATACCCTGCTGAAACCCATCGAAATCCTGTTTGTGGTGGATGCAATGCAGGGTCAAGACGCAGTCAATACCGCCAAGGCGTTTGCTGAGGTGTTGCCTCTGACCGGCATCATCCTCACCAAGCTGGACGGTGACGCCCGTGGCGGTGCGGCGCTGTCGGCGCGGCATATTACCGGCAAGCCGATCAAGTTTGTCGGTATGGCTGAAAAGTTGACCGGCCTGGAACCGTTCCATCCAGACCGCATGGCTGCGCGCATTCTTGGTATGGGTGACGTGCTGGGGCTGATCGAAGAAGCTCAGCGCGGGGTGGATCAGAACGAGGCTGAGAAGCTGGCAAAGAAAATGAAATCGGGCAAAGGCTTCGACCTGAACGATTTCAAAATGCAGTTTCAACAAATGCGCAACATGGGTGGCATGAGTGCCATGATGGACAAGCTGCCCGCGCAATTGAGTCGGGCTACGCAGAATGTGAAAATGGATGATAAGGTCATTGGTCGCACTGAGGGCATCATCAATGCCATGACAGCGCAAGAGCGCACCAAACCGGAAATTCTGAAAGCTTCACGCAAACGCCGTATCGCCGCCGGGGCGGGAGTTAGCGTGCAGGAGGTGAATCGCCTGCTGGTGCAATTCGAGCAGACTCAGAAAATGATGAAAATGATGAGCAAGGGCGGGATGGCAAAAATGATGCGCGGGCTCAAAGGCATGCTTCCGGGAATGCGCTGAGGTACACCCAGGCGCGCAGCCTGTATTATTTATTCCGCTGCCGGGGCTTTCTCCAGTCCGCTGACATATTTGCCCGCTTTTATTCCTCTTTCCCAGAACCAGCCAAGATTTGCTTCGATCGCATATTTGGCCATACCGGCGGCACCATGCGCCATCCTAGTATGCGGCACCATGTTGGCAATGTTGAGAATCATGCCTTTTTCATCAACAAAGGCGACGCTCAACGGGATGTTGGTATTGACCATCCACATGCTGTGATAACCGGTTTCCGGAAACACGAACAGCATGCCTTTGTTCTCACTCATCGATTGTCGATACATCAAACCCTGCGTGCGGGATGTTTGCGTGTGAGCGACTTCAGTGGAAAGGGTGTGGTCAGCAATTTTAAGCTGGATTACCGGCATCTCGGCACTGGCTGGTGCCGACACGAGAAGAATGAGAAGAATTGCGAGCTGGCGCATCAATGTTTGCCGGTGCTACCAAAGCCATTCTCGCCACGATGACTTTGTTCAAAATCATCCACCACTTTGAAATCCACCTGCACCACCGGCACTACCACCAGTTGCGCGATCCGCTCCAGCGGATTCAACAGGAACGGCGTGTGTCCACGATTCCAGCAAGAAACAAGTATCTGTCCCTGATAATCAGAATCGATCAGTCCGACCAGATTTCCCAAGACTATGCCATGTTTGTGGCCCAGCCCGGAGCGCGGCAGAACCATCGCTGCGAGTCCTGGGTCGGCAAGATGGATGGCAATGCCGGTGGGGATAAGGCAGGTTTCTCCGGGTTGGATAGTCATCACGTGTTCAGTGCAGGCACGCAGATCAAGGCCCGCAGAACCGGCAGTGGCATAGGCCGGAAGCTGGGTTTGCAGGCGCGGGTCGAGAATCTTGATATCGATTTTTATCATGGAAGAATGTCAGGATTTTCGTTTTTGGTACAGCGCCGCGATATGTTGCACCAGGCGCTGTGCTTGCTCAATTTTTGATGCTTTTGTTAGAGGGTGTTCGCCTTCGTCATCGAACAGGGTCAATGTGCTCTCATCAGAGCCGATGGCATCTGCCAAGTTGGCGGCGAGCAATGGCAGCTTCTTCTTGCGTCGTTTGCCGGCTGCATTTTTCTCCAGATTCTCCGTTTCCGCCGCGAAACCTACGCAAAATGGCGGCTGGGGCAGGTTTGCCACATATTCCAGAATATCGGGATTGGCAGCAAGCTCCAGAGTGAGGCCGGCACCTATTTTCTTGATTTTCTGTTTGCTGGCAGTGGCAACACGGTAGTCCGCCACTGCCGCAACGCTCACGAAAATATCGGTACGTAAAATTTCATTCTTCACCGCTGTCAGCATATCCTGCGCGCTCACCACGTTGATGAGCCGGGCCGCAGCCGGAGCCTGCAAGCACACCGGGCCGGAGATGAGGGTGACATCCGCACCCGCTGCCAACGCCGCGCGGGCCACGGCATAGCCCATTTTCCCAGAACTTGCATTGGTGATGCCGCGCACCGAATCGATCGCCTCGTAGGTTGGTCCGGCAGTAACCAGCACGCGTTTGCCTTGCAGCAGCTTGGGCTGAAAAACAGCATGCACTGCTGCGGCCAGTTCCTGTGCCTCCAGCATGCGTCCCATGCCGATCTCGCCGCAGGCTTGGGCGCCACTGCCGGGATTGAGTACCGTCACGCCATCACGCCGCAGCGTGGCAAGGTTGCGCTGAGTGGCCGGGTGTTCCCACATCTGCCGGTTCATGGCAGGGGCGATCAGCAAAGGGCAGTCGCGCGCGAGACACAATGTCGAGAGCAGGTCATCGGCCAGACCATTGGCGAGCTTGGCGATAAAGTCAGCGCTGGCGGGTGCGACAAGAATCGCATCCGCATTGCGCGACAGGTCTATATGCGCCATGTTGTTGGCAACGCGGGCATCCCATAGATCGGTGAACACCGGTTTGCCGGTCAATGCCTGCAGCGTGGCCGGGCCGACGAAACGACAAGCCGACTCGGTCATTACCGCTTGCACCTCGATGCCATCCTGCATCAACAGGCGTGCGAGTTCTGCGGCCTTGTACGCGGCTACGCCACCAGTCAGCCCCAGCAGCAGACGCTTGGTGATTGGGGAGGGTGTGTCAGCCATAATCATGTTGTATCGTCCGGCATAGGAGCAAGAGTTTAACCTAAAAACGGTGCTCCCTTACAGAGGGAGGTCGTTGCTTGCTTTTCCCGAACGCGCGTCCTATTTTTTAGTTATCTGTTATTTCTCGCGTTGCGGGTTAAACCATGGCAATTCCAGACTGGCCGGAATCCGAACGCCCGCGCGAGAAACTCCTGAAAAATGGTGCCGCGTATCTTTCTGATGCCGAGCTGCTGGCGCTATTCCTGCGTACCGGCATGGTGGGGAAAAGTGCAGTGGATCTGGCGCGTGAGCTGCTCACGCGTTTTGACAGTCTGACCGGGCTGTTTGCCGCCAATCAAACTGCATTCTGCCAGGTGCCCGGCATGGGGCCGGCCAAATATGCACAATTGCAGGCAGTATTGGAAATGGCGCGGCGTGCTTTGGAAGAAGAGCTGAAAAGCGGCGATGCCATGAATTCGCCGAAATCGGTGCGCGATTACTTGCGCCTTAGTCTCGAGGGTAAGAAGCACGAGATCTTCATCGGTATTTTTCTCGACGCGCAGAACCGCGCCATCGCTGCCGAGGAGCTGTTCAACGGCACCCTTACCCAGACCAGCGTGTATCCGCGCGAGGTGGTGAAGCGGGCGCTGCATCATAATGCGGCGGCAATAATTTTCGCCCATAATCATCCTTCCGGCGTGGCGGAACCGAGTCAGGCCGACGAGATTCTGACCCAATCGCTGAAGCAGGCGCTCGCGCTGGTGGACGTGAAGGTGCTGGATCATTTCATCGTTGGCGGCGGGACTGCGATGTCATTTGCCGAGCGCGGATTGATTTGATTTGAGAAAATCTCAGGAATCGGGATATAATGCGCCCTTTCGCGAATTCTGGAGTGCATCATCATGGCACGAGTATGTGAAGTTACCGGCAAGAAACCCATGTCCGGCAACAATGTTTCCCACGCCAACAACAAGACCAAACGGCGTTTTCTGCCCAACCTGCAGCGCCGCAAATTCTGGGTCGAGAGCGAGAACCGCTGGATCAGGCTGCGCTTGTCCAATGCAGCGCTGCGTACCATAGACAAGAACGGTATTGACGCTGTGCTGGCGGGAATGCGCGCCAACGGCGACAGCATCTAACAAGCGAACAAACAACCTAAGGAATTCTCATGCGCGAGAAAATAAAACTTGAATCCTCAGCCGGAACGGGGCATTTCTATACCACCACCAAGAACAAACGCACCACCCCGGAGAAATTGGAAATCCTGAAATTCGATCCGGTAGCGCGCAAGCACGTCAAATACAAGGAAACCAAGCTCAAGTAACGTTGCCTTGTGTTAAAGCTATAAAATTATACCCAACAAAAAACCCGCCATCGGCGGGTTTTTTGTTGGTGTTTTCTTTCTTACCACTGCATTATGCGTAACAACGCAGCCTGCGGGAGAAATTCTGCAATACTTCGATGCCACTTTCTTCTGCGCGGCGGCACCAGTCTTCCAGTTGTTTGACCAGTTCATCTTTGGTTGCAGCGGAGCGCTGCCACACAGCCATGAGCTCCTCGCGCATGGTGTAGACTTTATCCAGCGTCGTGGTCTTGCTCAGCACCAGATTCAGCTTGGTGCGCTCATCTTCCTTCAATGTTTTGGAGTCAGCCAGCACCCAGCGCCTGAGAGTGGAGCTATCTACACCATGATGTGTAGTCGCTTCTTTCAAGTGATCGATTTCCTTGGCGAGCGTAAGTTTGAGGGACTGTGCATATTTTGTCAGCACCTCGTAGCGATGAGAAATGACAGCTTGCAGCGTGTCGAGATCGCACTGGGTCTTGGCCAGATCGAAGCGCAATTTGGGCGCAACCTTCTTCACTTGGGCGAGTCCCATGAATTCCAGAATGCAGATGTACATCCAGCCGATATCGAACTCATACCACTTATTGGATAGCCGAGCGGACGTGGCATAAGCATGGTGATTGTTATGTAATTCCTCTCCGCCGATGAGGATGCCCCAGGGGACGATGTTGCGGCTGGCATCCTCTGCCTGGAAATTACGGTAGCCCCAGTAATGACCGACACCGTTAATGACACCAGCAGCCATGACTGGCGACCAGAGCATTTGCACTGCCCACATGGTGATTCCGATGGGACCGAACAGGACGACGTCAATGATCAGCATCAGGGCAACGCCCTTGGCGCTATGCCTGGTATAGACATTACGTTCCAGCCAGTCATCGGGGGTGCCATGACCATATCTCTCCAGAGTCTCCGGGTTCTTGGCTTCTTTCCGGTAGAGTTCAGAGCCCTCTTTCAGCACCTTGCTAATGCCATAAATTACCGGGCTATGGGGGTCTTCAGCGGTTTCGCACTTGGCGTGATGTTTGCGGTGTACTGCCGCCCATTCCTTGGTTTCCATGCCGGTGGTAAGCCACAGCCAGAAACGGAAAAAATGACTGGGTATAGGGTGTAGATCCAGCGCCCGGTGCGCTTGATGGCGATGCAGAAAAATGGTAATACCGGCGATGGAGATGTGGGTGAGAACCAGGGTAACTACAATATAGCCCCACCAGGGCAAGTCAATAAGGCCTAAGGTCATGTGGCTGCAATCCTTTTGGGATGGAATTTCGGAGTGAAATTATGCTGCAATTTAAAGGGAAATGGGCAGTTAGTCAAGAAATTATGCTTTATACCGAACCATATGACACCCTTAAGCCTCTAAAGTTCTAGGCAGATCCATTTGCCCTTGATTATTCAGAGTTATTGCCCAAGGTGACAAGCAGGGATAAGTGAGAGTGCAAATGAAAATATTAGCGCAATTTGCGCCTGATATGTCTATACAGACAATAGGGTATCCAGAGTTTTTCCCGGTAGCCTGCTAATAATCGTTGCGGCAACCCCGCGCATAAATGCGTTATATAACCAGGAAGCAAAGACAGCAACCAAGTCATAAGAGTTTCCGGTCGCTTCCGGATGACCGTGTCTTTGCCGTCGCATTCATTCTCGCTTTCGTTCCGCCAATCCATGATGTTCTTCCTTTAGTAACAACCCCAGCAATGTGCGGGCTGCCGCTGATGGCGGGATTATCCGGGATCAAGCCATGAGCGCGCTGCCCATTTCCATCAGATTATTGTTGAGCTACCTTCTGGTAGCGGCACTGCCGCTGGTCGGGCTGGCGGTGGTTTATCTGGCTACGTTCGAAAACTCGTTGCGCGAAACTGCGCTGTCGCATATATCCGTTATTGGGGACAAAAAAACCGATCAAATCGAAAGTTTCATGGCCGAACGCCTGTTGGATGCTCAGCAATTGAGTAAAAGAAAGTTGATCAGCGATGCTGTCAATATTTTCGGCCAAGCCTTCCGCGTGGGCGGAGCACTGGAATCAACCGCATATCAAGCCGCCGATCACCGCTTGCGGGACGAGTTGCTGGCACGTGTCGACATGGCCGGCTATCAAGATATGCTGTTGATCGATACCACCGGCAATGTGGTGTTTTCGGTAATGCGTGGGGCAGATCTGGGTATCAACCTGAATAGCGATCCCTATCGCGCAACGCCGCTGGCGCAGGGATTTGATCTGGTGCTGCGGACATCCCAGTCTCATTTGACCCGGTTTGTCCCCCATATGCCTTCGGCTGAGCAGCCCTCGGCTTATGCAATGGCGCCGATACTGGAGAACAATATTCCGGTCGGCGTGGTGGCATTGCGGTTGGGCATGGAGCAGCTGCAATCGGTAGCGTCTGACCGTGCTGGGCTGGGACACACTGGCGAGGCCTTGCTATTCGAGCGGGAAGATGACGACATCCTATTCACAGCGCCGCTCAGGCATGTCCCCGATGGCGCTTATCATTACCGGCTGACGCACCAGCAGGCGCCATTTTTCATGCAACAGGCACTGACTGACAGCAATGGTCAGGGGGTAGTCCGCGACTATGCCGGTCATGAAGTCGTGGCAGCCTGGCGTTACCTGCCTGTCCTGCGCTGGGGCATGGTGGTAAAGATCGATGTCGAGGAGGTGCTGGCGCCAGCTGTCGAACTGAGGCACACCACCTATTTTGCGCTGATGCTATTTCTGCTGTTCTCCGGTACGGCAGCTTATTTCCTTGGCCATCGCTTGTCACGCCCGATCTGGGAACTCACCCAGGTAGCCGAACGCATTGCGGCGGGGGGTCTCCTGCAGCACGCACCGCAAGACGGGAGCGTTGAATTGAACCGGTTGGCCAATGCCTTCAATCACATGACAGATGCGCTGGCGGATAGCCAGCGTAATCTGGAAGCCAAGATGAGGGAGCTGGAGTTGCGCACCCAGGAGTTGCGCACGAGTGAAGAACGCTACATGCTGGTAGAGCGTGCCGTCAACGATGGCATCTGGGACTGGAACATTGTTACCCACGAGGATTACCTTTCGCCCCGTTGGAAGGAAATCCTTGGTTATACCGATGCCGAGTTGTCCAATGTCGACTCAACATTCTTCAACCTCATTCACCCCGATGATCGGATAGCTGTGGACGAGGCGGTCCGTCGGCATCTAGATGAGAAACAGGACTACGCCACCGAATTTCGGCTGCGGCACAAGGGCGGCAGTTACCGCTGGGTACTGTCACGCGGCCAAGCCACGTATGATGCAGCCGGCCATCCGGTGCGCATGACCGGTTCCATCACTGACATTACCGCACGCAAACAGACGCAGCAGGCGCTGCAATATGAACGCGATCGCCTGCGGCAGATTCTCGATTCGCAGTTCGGCCTTATAGTCGTGCTCTCGCCCGACGGTATTGTCACTGAGGTTAACCAACCCCCGCTCACACTCATGGGCCTGCAACGCGCCGAAGTACTTGGCCGCTTGTTCTGGGAAGTTGGCTGGCTGGAGCTAGGCAGTGAGCCGAGGATACAGGCTATCATCCAGGCAGCAGCACAAGGTGAAGTGACACGCGAGGATGTCGCCGCACATTTCCCGGGTCTCGGTCGGTGCGATGTGGACGCGATTTTTTCTCCTCTCAGGGACGCTACCGGCCGGGTAGTAAGTATTATCGGCTTTGGCATCGATATCACCGAACGCAAGCAAGTGGAGCGCCTGCTGAGCGAGAAAGAAGAACAGATGCATAGCATTGTGCAAGCCGTGTTTGATGGCATTCTGATCGCCGATGTCGAGAGCGGGCAGTTCACCTTCGGCAATCAAGCCATGTGCTGGATGCTGGGTGTCTCCGCCGATGAGTTGCTGACGATGCGCCTGGAGGCGATCTACCCTGCGGCAGCGCTGCCGCAACTCAACCGTAAGTTTGCAGAGATGGCGCGCGGGGAGTGTTCCATCGTGCAGGACGTACCATTGCTGCGCAAGGATGGCAGCCTGATCCAGGTTGACATCTCGGGCTCTGTGGCGGTGATCAACGGGCGGCTGTGCAATGTAGGGGTTTTTCACGATATTACCGCGCGCAAACGCGGGGAAGATTTGCTGCGTGCCAGCGAGCTGCGTTTGAATGAGGCGCAGCGTATCGCCAAAGTGGGCAGCTGGGAACTTGATCTCGACAGTGGTGAGCTGCATTGGTCGGATGAGGTTTTTCGTATTTTCGAAATCGAACAAGGCCTGTTCGATGCCAGTTACGAAGCTTTCCTGAATGCGACCCATCCGGACGACCGGGAGGCCGTCAACGCCGCTTATACGCACTCGTTCCAGACTCGTGAGCCGTATGAAATCACGCACCGGCTGCTCCTGCCCGACGGGCGTATCAAGTACGTACGTGAGCGCTGCCGGACGGATTTCAGTGCCGAGGGCAAGCCGCTGCGGTCGGCAGGCACGATACAGGATGTCACCGAGCTCATGAATGCCGAGGCGGAACTCCGTCACAATGAGGAGCATCTACGTATTATTGTCAATGCACTGCCCAATGCGATGTTTCTGGTTAATGCGGAAGGGCGGATCACGCTGATGAATTTGCAAGCGGAGCACATATTCGGTTACCGGCGTAAGGAGTTGCTGGGACAGCCGATCGAGATGCTCTTGCCGCAGCAATATCAGGGACAGCATATCCGGCATCGCGCTGCCTATACTGAAGCTCCAGCCATGCGCGGGATGGGCGTGGAGCGTGGAATTTACGGGCAGTGCAAGGACGGCAGCGTGTTGCCTCTGGAAATCGGCCTGGACCCGATTCAGACACCGGAAGGCCAGTTTGTTCTGGCAACAGTAGTTGACATCAGCGAGCGCAAGTTAGCGGAGAAAGCGCTGCTGGAGGCAAAGACTGAAGCAGAGCAGGCGAACCAGGCCAAGAGCGAATTTCTGGCCAACATGAGCCACGAAATCCGTACGCCCTTGAGCGCGATCCTGGGCCTGAGCCATTTGGCACTGGGCACCGAGCTTACGCTGAAACAGAAAGACTACTTGCAGAAAATCCATGGCTCATCCAAGTCTTTGATGAGCATACTCAATGACATCCTCGACTATTCCAAAGTTGAAGCCGGACAGATGGAACTGGAAAATACGGTCTTTCATTTAGAATCCGTGCTGCAAACTTGCTCCAATCTCTTCATCGAGGCCGCAATCAGCAAAGGTATCAGGCTAAGCTATGAAATGGTCGGCGATACCCCCCCCAACCTTGTGGGCGACGCTCTGCGCCTGGGACAGATTCTGCAGAATCTGCTGAGTAATGCCATCAAATTTACCGAACACGGTGAGGTAAAGCTTAAAGTCGAGCTCGCCGAAACACTTCCCGCAGATGTGCCAGCGGCAGATGTCTTGCTGCGCTTCACCATCAGCGATACTGGCATCGGGCTTGCTCCGGAGCAGATTGAGCGGCTGTTTACTGCTTTTGGCCAGGTTGATACCTCGATTACCCGCAAATACGGTGGCACCGGCTTGGGTTTGAGCATCAGCAAGCGTCTGGTGGAGATGATGGGTGGCAATATCACGCTGAGCAGCCAGCAAGGACAGGGCAGCGTTTTCAGTTTTACTGCCCATTTCGGGGTGACTACAGCGAATCCGGATGACAGCATCGAACCTGCGGTCATCGCGCGGCGCCTGCAAGGCGTGCGGATTCTGCTGGTCGAAGACAATGTCATCAACCAGCAAGTGGCACAGGAGATTCTGCAACAGGCAGGTGCCGAGGTCAGTCTGGCCGATAACGGCCGGATCGCGCTGGCGAAGATTCAGCGCAGAGACTTCGACATGGTTCTAATGGATCTGCAAATGCCCGGAATGGATGGCTTTGAAGTTACGCGACGCATACGCAGTCTGCCCGG
>JAYUYT010000028.1:0-2660 GCA_043752345.1 Nitrosospira sp. | reverse complement strand
TACCGCTGCTGATCAACGCAAAGCGGTTGAACTTGCACGCAGCATCAAGGGAGTGAAGTCGGTCAAGAATGACATGCGAGCTAAATAACTGCGTAGATTAACTCGTCTTATTAGGAGTAACACAAATGCTCGAAACTATCGCGATTATCTTGATTGTGCTCTGGCTACTTGGCTTGGTTTCCTCGTACACCATGGGCGGATTCATTCACGTTCTCCTGATCATTGCAATCGTGGTGATATTGATGCGTGTCATTCGAGGTCAGCGTCTGTAACAATCCGGAAATATTTTATGCAGCGAGGTGTCGGGTAAAGCGATCCGGTCGTTCACGGTTCCTGTTTTATCTGACTTCCCCGCTGCCAATGGCGCGATTAAGAGGTCTGCCGACCGTGATGAATTTTTCTGCCGCAGGCAATAAAAATAAGCCAGTAATTCCGGGCAGCCGCATATTGGATTCTGCCCATTTTTAAATGATTAAACCGCAAAGTAAAACTATAGGAGTCCACCATGAACAGAATAGAACGAGCAATAGAGAAAAGTATGGATAATTTGTCTGATGATGTGATCGCTAATTTCAAGGAAGTGGTAGCAGATGCGGAAGCACTGCTGAAAGCTACCGCCGACCAAAGCGGTGAGCAGTTGGCCGAGGTGCGCGCCAAAGTGGAAGAATCCCTCAAGGTTGCGAAAGCCAGAATGGCGGAGGCGGAGGCGGCACTGCTTGTCAAGACCAAGGCGGCAGCCAAGGCCACCGATGCTTATGTCCATGAGAATCCGTGGAAAGTTATCAGCATCGCCGCCGGTGCCGGTTTGGTAATTGGCTTGCTCATCGGCCGCCGCTGACCGCTTCGTTATGACTGAGAAAACATCCGGCGAGAGCAAAGGACTGCTCGGATCGCTGACAACTCTTGCGGCAACGCTGGTTGCCATCGCGCATACGCGCCTTAATCTGTTGTCCACAGATCTGGAGGAAGAGCGGGAACACATATTCTCGCTTCTGGTGTTGGCACTGGCAGCTCTGTTTTTCCTGGGGGTTGGTGTGGTGCTAGCAGCGATGCTGCTCGTGGTCGCGTTCTGGGACACGCACCGTCTTCTGGTGCTGGGTATGCTTGCCGGATTCTTTCTGACAGTTGGCGTGGCGGCATGGGGGTTTGCCATGCACAAAATAAGAACAAAGCCGAGATTATTCACAGCGAGTCTGTCGGAATTGTTCAAAGACCAGCAGCAGCTCATTTCCCGTTTATGAATGGGAAACTGATCCGGTTGGCTGAACGACGTGAATGCTTGGTTACGCAGGCTGCAATACAACGACAGGTGCTGGCGCAAAACCTTGAGCCGTGGCGCATGCCCTTGGCGCTGGCCGACCAGGGGCTGACCGCGCTGCACTTTATCAAGAACTACCCTGCCGCTTGGGTAGCCGGTGTCGTTTTGCTTGCGGCACTGCGGCCTGGCCGCGTCGGGAAATGGCTGCGGCGCGGCTGGATAATGTGGCAGATCATGCACAAACTGCGCGGCAGGTAGCAGTAATCTAAAAATCTAGAAAAGCAGGCAGGTGCCTGCCACACACCCAAGTCAAGTCCAGCAGCCCCCCCTAGCAATGCATGATACGGTCGTACATTTCCTTGTCGGCCCGGTAACACTTGCAGGATACGGTTTGCAAGCCACTGACATCATGAATCTTGACATCCCCTCGGCTATAGCTGATTAGTTTTTTCTTCTGCAGCGAACCCGCAGCTTTGGTGACACCAACGCGACGCACACCCAGCATCTGGGCAAGTAATTCGTGGGTGCTATGGAACTCCTCGGAGTGCGCCCGGTCTCTTGTCATCAAGAGCCAACGGGCAAGGCGCTCTTCTACTACATGGAAACGGGTACAAGCAGCTGTTTGCGCCAGTTGACTCATCAATACATAGATGTAACGGTTCAAATACTGTTGCAGCGCAACGCTGCGTTCGAGTTCGCTGCGAAACTGTTCAGCGGTCATTCGCCACGCAGACCCTGAGCCCTGCACCACGGCATGCAACGGCGAGACATCCACCCCAAGCATGAGGGGAGTCCCGTACATACCTTCATTACCGACTAAAGCCACCTCCAGGCTGCTGTGATCACCGCATGGAGTCATCAATGAAATGAAACTATCGATGGGGAAATAAACATGGCGAATCGTCTCCCCAGGCTCGTAGACAATATTTCCAGAAACCAACTTGACTTGCTCGCAGCCTGACAGCAAATGTTGGCGATCTTTGCTGGGGAGGGCAGCTAGCAGACGATTGGCAGCGGCGACAGTTTGGGTAGACAGCACGAATACTCTCCTGCAATATGTAAGGGGGAGACAGCGCAAGAACCTAGAAATCACGATGTCGGAGATTGCTAGGGAGGATGGCTCCATAACTTTGGAGGCAAGATTACCGCGAAGGTTTTGTGTTGTCTGTGCGTCAACGTACGTATGATCAATCAGGGAAGCGGTCACGATGAAGAACGTGCGCATCCGTGCCAGCGTTGATGAGATTGCCAAGAGCCTGCAAGGCAACTGGCGCGCCGAGCACCTGTTTGCGCTCAAGCAGGCGCTGGCCATGTTCGATTTTATTGGCACGCAGTTGGCCGAGTGCGACCGGGAGATCGAGCAACAGTTGCAAAGCCTGCAAGCTCATGACGGTGAACCGGC
>JAYUYT010000027.1:0-16268 GCA_043752345.1 Nitrosospira sp. | reverse complement strand
ACCCCACCTGTTTGGAGAGGCCATCGAAGCCTTCGAAAGCCACTATCTATATGGATTCCAGTCAATTTTAGTGGCTTCAACTACGGTTTTTAGGTTGAATGCATTGCGTGATGATCGTGCCTTGCCTTCCGGTGTCTTTGCCCCCGTTGATTTAGTCCAAGGTTGCCATTGCCGGATTTTTAACGATTGTTGCGCCCGTTGCTCGGGTGTCCAGTGTCTCGCCGCCATGCTGCCCCTCTAAAAGTTCGTTTGACTGATTTATAATTTTCCCCGTGTGCGTAGCAGGTGCGGGTGTGCCGTTGTTCACTTGCTGGTTGCCGTTGCCTTGGTTGATGTTGGCTTGCTTGGCGAATACCACCGGCGGGTTTTTGATCGTCACCAGGGTTTCCAGTGTAGCCCGGCATTGCCCCTGCGCTTTTAAGGCCAGTCGCAGAAAGGTGTCAAAGTTCCTCATGTGTTCCTGTTTTACTGCCCGGCGCGACAGGTTCATGAAAATGGATTGCAGGGCGTAGGCTTGGCTTAATAGCATCGACTCACACTGCTTCATGTCTCCACCCAAAACATCGTTTGTGCACTCGGCCAACGAAGTCGTCAGCATTCCCAGGTCTTGTTCGCCAAATGGCTTACCGTACTCGTCGATCACTGCGGCTGCGTTTGCACTGGGGCGTAATGTCACCTCTGCTCTGTGTTCCGCTTCTTCCTGTTTCGTCTTGTCGGGTTGCTTCGCTACCGCCTGTTTCTTTTTCGCTGCCATGTCTTTTTCCCTCTCGTTAATGTGTTTCTTGCCCAAGCAGTGCAATCAGCTCTGGCAAGTCTGATTCCGGAAGCCCGATGCTTCTTTCGCCAATATCACCGTTATGGTGTTTCTTCGTGATGTAGATCCACCGTTCCTTTGTAGTCGCCAGTCTGGGTGCGCTCATGTTCCACACCTCGACCCGATACCCTTGCCGGGCAATTACGCCAATCAAGCCATCAGTCAATGAGCGCATAACAACACTCCAGTAACATGGTATGTAATGGTAAATATATAAGGGTGTGCAGATTCTGGAGTCCACGAGCAATATTGCATAATTTGGCTAAGTTCCTTTACTGGTGCGGCATTGACAGGCTTTTTACGCATTTCCCTAACTCCATATATTGGAGCGATGAAAAGCTCTGGTGTGCATTATCTGGAGCGACACGCTGCATTATCTGGAGCGACACGCTCCAATTTCTGGAGCGACAAACTCGCCGCAACCACATTTTTTTTGGGGTTAAAGTTCCGGTAGTCATGGGTTGCTTCCTTTCCCTGGATCACCAATCTGGCATTGGCATGAATGGGCAAGTGAGTAAAAGCGTACAGGCAGCATTGCTTGAGCTTGCCCGCACGTCTCCCGCCCATCCTTGTTTCTGTGATCAGCCCATGCGCAATCAGGTAACGCAAGCCTTTGGCAATCGTAGTGCTTGACCGCCAGTTGTAGTGCGCCAGCTCGCTCAGTGCTGCGTTGATATTGCCGTTGTTGCTGCCACGAAACTGCATCATCAAGTCATGCCACAAGACTTTTGCCGCTGTTGGCAGGCTGCGGAAAGCCAGCGAATCCGCAAGCTCTCGTGGCACCTGATAACGCGGTTCACCCTGGTGTTTTAGGGCCATCACACCTCCCCGGCAAGACGGCGCAGAAAGCAGTACACGCCCCATAGTTCGATCATCGACAGCCCGGCAAGGTCAGCGCCTATGCCAAGGTGGGAGAATCGCTCACAGAGGCCACGCAGCCGTTGTAGCCAGACTTCATCACTCATGGCGCACATGCTGCCCCCAATACCGGTGTATTGACGGCGCGCTGTTCGCTGGCGAAGCGTTCAAGTTCTTGCTTGCGCTCGTCATAGCTTGCGCCACAGCCAATCAGCACAGTGTTCATACTCTCCAGCTTGGCGAGCAAATCCAGATCGCCGGAGCCGAGACCGTCCCGGTCAACTTTTCCAAACGTTCCAGACAACGCCCAATTGATCAGTCGCGCCTCGTTGCTGAAATGGTGTGGGGTGCATGACTTGCCAAGTCGCTGGCGTGTCATTTGCAATATCTGCCCCATGACCTTGTAGCTGGCGGATGCTTCGTGCCGCAGTTTCTTCCAGTCATAGTGCGGATGGTTGCAGGTCAATATCTTGTAAATCTGGTCGTCGCACCAGACGGCAAAATCAATATCAAGCCAACGAGCGAACGTGACTCCCAGTTTTGGATGTAGCCACGTCCCGCCGTTTTGTCCGCGACGAGTTTTGAAATAAGGGATATTCCCGTATTTACGCTCCAATGCGGAAAGGTATTCCTTGGTTGCAGGAAGGCGTAACCACTCGTGCGGATTTTTTCCAAACCGCTCGGCTACCTCAGTCGCGTTGAACCATGCGGCCTCTGTGAACGTCACGGCGATGTCGTGATATTCAGCTTTGACCAAGCTGGTGCCGCTGAGAGAGGTGTTCTTGTTGAGGGTAGAGTCCATAATCGCCCCCTTATTTTCCAACTGCGGCCAAGGCTGCCCGCAGCTCGCCCACATTCCAGCAAGTAGTTCGCGGAGATAATTTCCGTGGTTTGGGGATGCGACCAGCGTGTACGCCACGCCAAACACTGGCGGATGAACAAGCATAGAGGGATTCGACTACAGGCTGCCGGACGCTGGCAGAATCGGGGAGGGAATCGAAGTTTTTAAGGGCTTCGGGTATTGGGTTTACAGTGACTCTTTGTGACATCTCAGGCTCCGTTGTGGTTAAGGAGCCTGTATTCTTATACCTTAGAAAAAGGATTTATAGATAGCTGTGCTGGCACGGTGCTTACTCTGCTGGCAGAATGCTCACTCAGCCAGCAGGGTTAGCTTTCTCCCATTCTCTGCACCAGTCCTCTATCTTTTTCTGACTGGTAAGGTGCTCACATTTTGCCAGCATGTCCTTACCAAATTTCGCTTTGCTCTTGTAGTTATCCGGCTTTCTCTGCCATTCCTGCCAGCAGTCAAAGATAAAGGATTTTTCTTTTTGCTTTGGGTTAGTAGCCGGATCATGTAGCTTTAACGCTTTATTTCGTGCATCGAGTGTTTTTTCTTCCTTGCTGCAATTTTCCGCTCCATCCCACATTTCAGAGCCATGCGCAAGTCCAGTCGCTAAAAATGAATCAGCAATTTTGTCCAGCGCGCCCATCACATCGCCTGATTCCATTAGCGTATCAGCCTCGCAAAACCAAACAAGCGAGGTTGCTACTAGCCATTCATCAAATGTCCTATCAGAATCAGAATCAATCTGGCGATACCGAATATCGGCAGCGCCATATCCGGCAGTGCCATATCCGGCAAGACAACAGTTAAAAAACGGATCAAATAAATCAGAATATCCTGGCTCGAATGATGCTTCGTAGCTTTGGTTGTTTTCGTTATTAGCCACTATGCCTTCAGCTATCAATCTGAGCCACATTAGCTGATCGCTTCTGCTTACAATCCATAAACATTTTTTCGCAAATCCAGCAGCATCATTGGGGTCTTCTATATATTCACAAATGCGCTTGTAATGAACGTTGATCATGCGCCCTAAATTGGCAAGACTTCCTGGTAGTGACATCTGTGGCCATATCATTGCATTAGCTTCTTTTTGTGCTTGCCGAAACGCTTCATCTTCAATTTTGTTTACTCTGTCTGATAGCTCGCCACGTTCAAAACTTTTCATCACGTCCCCTTTTCACGATAGCCCCTCAAATAGAACCCACGCCAGCCGGGTAAGGGTTCCCCGGTGTTCGCCCCGTCGGGCTAGGCGCAGCTATACTTTTTTACTTTACGCTACTGCTTGTCGAAACGGGATCACGTTCCATTCCTGCCCGGTCTCGCATGCCAGAATGAAGGCTGTCCATTTCTCTAGTGCTGCCCGGCGTTCATCCAAGTAATCATGTTGGTCATAGACGGCAATTAGCCCGCCAAGAGAATGATTCAGGCAGCGTTCCGCCACGATCACATTCACCTTAAGCGCTGCTAAATGGCTCCGCGCCGTGGATCGCAGATCGTGAGGAGTGAAGCGCCGCACCTTATCCCCCAGACGATCACATAGTTTGTGCAACATGGAATTGAGGGCGCGCTGGTCGAAATGTATCTCTTTGCCGTGATTATGCATGCGCCTCAATTGCCGAGCAGGTAACACGAAGCGAGAGCCGCAGGAAAGTGTTTGCAATTCCCTGAACCAGCCGACAACAGCAGGGGTCACTGGGACAGTAAATCCTTTGCCGGTCTTTGAGTTCGTGTCGGGGATGTGCCATAACCCTTGCTCGAAATTCACATGCGCCCATTCGGCCTTAGCCAGTTCACCAAGACGCACACAGGTTGCAAGTTGGATTTTTACGGCCAAGGCGTTTTCCGCACCGATGCTGTGAAGTTCCGGCAGGATCGTTCGCAATTCGGCTTCAGTAAGTTTCAGTCGCTGCCGCTTGGGTTCCGCCTTGCCGCAGATCGCTGAAACGGTAATCCCCGCGCAGGGATTCGCCGTGACAACATGCCGCGCTACGCCATGCTTGAAGATTTCCGACACTGCGGTAAAAACAAGTTCTGCGACATTCTTGGAACCTTTTCCTACTGCTTCTATCAGTGTCACCACGTCGGCAGTAGTCACCTCCCGTGCCGCCAGACTACCCAATTTGGGGAGAATTACATCCTCGATATGGTGCCGCCGTTGCTTGATGGTGTTCGCTGCCAATCTGGGAAAAGTCTTTTCCATGTAGTCAGTCGCCAGTTGACGGAGACTCTTGGCCGCTGCCCGTTCAATGCTGCTTTTCTGTTTCTCGCGGGCAACATCAATGCCTTTCTGAATCTTCACGCGGGCTTCGGATGCCTCCTCTTTCGCGCGTTTGATAGAGAAGTCAGGATAACGGCCTATGGTTAGTTCTCGCGGTTTGCCGCAGAAGCGGTAGCGCAGCACCCAGGAGCCGCACTTTTCTTCTGCCTGCTTTGCGCTCATGGTGAAGGTCAGGCCGGGAACCTCACCTTGTGCCTTGGTTACGGATTGTCCGGCATTGATCCAGTGCCGGATTTGAACGTCGCTCAGTTTTTGCATGATGCCCTCCATGTGTAAGACTGCGTAGCTACACTTCTAGCTACACACCTAGCTACACACATTATAGGGGATGCAGTGAGACCGCGTGAAGTTAATTGAGGCAGGAAAGCTTGTGTTTATTAGCTATTCAGGAGTTTTGTGTAGCTAGATGAAGCTACATGAAATGGCAATTGAAGTTACAGGTGACTATCTTCATGGCTGCCTGTGATCAAGCAGTGGCGGAATGACATGCATTACTTCAGCTCTGTCTTTGTCCACGCACTTGTCCGTCGCCGCGCTTCGGCGATCTGTTCGCGCGTCATTTTTTCTTCGACAACAGCGCGATTCTTGATGGCCCTTTCCTCCCCGCCCGCAGCCGCTAGGCTGAACCACATATGTGCTTCGATGTAGTCCTGGGTAACACCTTTGCCGTCAGCATACCTGATGCCTAGATTGTATTGCGCATCCGCATCCCCCTGCTCAGCCGCCTTGCGATACCATGTTATTGCCTGCTGATCATCCTGCACGACTCCGCGGCCTCTGGCATACATGACACCCAGATTGTACTGTGCATCTGCGTAGCCCTGCTCGGCCGCCTTGCGATACCACGACATGGCCTGCTGCTCGTCTTGTGCAATCCCGCGGCCTTGGGCATACATGACACCCAGATTGTACTGCGCATCTGCGTAACCCTGCTCAGCTGCCTTGCGATACCACGTCACGGCCTGCTGCTCGTCCTGTGCGACCTCCCGCCCTTTAGCATACATGACACCAAGATTATATTGCGCCCATGGATGTCCTCTCTCAGCGGCTTTGAGGTACCAGGCTACGGCCTGTCGATCATCTTGTGTGACTCCCTGGCCCTTGAGATACATGAAGCCTAGAATTGCTTGCGCGGGAACATCTCCCTGCTCGGCCGCTTTGCGATACCACATCGCGGCCTGCTGCTCATTTTGTGCAACCCCGCGGCCTTTGGCGTACATGACGCCTAGATTGAATTGTGCCCCTGGATGTTCTTTCTCGGCAGCTTTGAGATACCAGGATAGGGCCTGCCGGTCGTCCTGCGTAACTCCCTGGCCTTTGGCGTACATGACCCCCAGACTGTATTGTGCCTCCGCATGCTCCTTCTCAGCAGCTTTGAGATACCAGGAAGCGGCCTGCTGTTCGTCTGGTGGAACGCCACGACCCTTGAGGTACATAAAACCCAAAATCGCTTGTGCCGGGATATCCCCCTGCTCGGCCGCCTTGCGATACCACATCACAGCCTGTTGCTCATCCTGCGTAACTCCCTGGCCTCTGGCATACATAACACCCAGATTAAATTGGGCATCCATATTCCCCTGTTCTGCGGCTTTCTTAAAAGATGCCACGGCTCTGGTGTAGTCCCTATTGGCAGCGAACTGCCTGCCGTCCTCAAAATCTCCAGCAACAACCGGAAGTGCCAGTAATGCCAATACCAACCCTGTCACTGTTAATAGCCACATAATTTGCTCACCATAATTTTGGCAGACCGCAGCTCTCAAGAATATGACTGCATTAGTTCCTTGTAACTTTTCCGATGATAGTCGTGCGCCAGATTTCATATTTCACTGTGCTTAATAATCGGGATTGAAACTTTTGATGATTACGCCGCCGGATTTGTCATCGTGCTCCAGAGTTAAGAGCTTGTGTTCTTCAGCTTCATCCAGTAGTTTGCCAAATGAGCGGAAGCCGTAATAGGCTTCGTTAAAGCCTGGCTTGCGGCGTTTCAGTGCTTGCTTCACCATTGAGCCCCAAATTTTTTCTTCCTCGCCCCGCTCCGAGAATAACGCCTCCACCGTTGCCATCATCAGATCGAGAGCCTCTTGCTTCTTATCGCTTTTATTTTTGGACGTTTCCTTGGTCACGTCTGTTACCACCATGCTTTTAGAAGCAGGTTTTTTCACTGTCTGTTTCTTCAGTTTCTCCCGGACCAGATCGTCATAATAAATGAACTCATCACAGTTCGCGATGAGCAGATCGGAAGTGGAATTCTTCACTCCGACACCAATCACAGTTTTGTTGTTTTCCCGCAACTTGGACACCAATGGCGAGAAATCAGAATCGCCGCTGATAATGACAAAGGTATCAACATGAGATTTC
The DNA here is from genome assembly GCA_043752345.1 of Nitrosospira sp. Lineage (GTDB taxonomy): Bacteria > Pseudomonadota > Gammaproteobacteria > Burkholderiales > Nitrosomonadaceae > VFJL01. Next base: position 9,116 of record JAYUYT010000027.1, on the reverse strand, counting down.
GTATAGCAAAGATCAAGTGCATCTACCACCATGCGGATATCGGCAGAATTCTTGCCGGATTGACGCACATGAGGAATCTCAATCAGTTCGAATGAAGCTTCATGCATTGCCGTTTTGAAGGTTTTGTAACGATCCCAGTCGCAATAGGCTTTCTTGACCACGATATTGCCTTTCAGCAACAGGCGTTCCAGTACCTTGCTGATGTCGAACATCTCGTACTTGGCGTCACGTACGCCAAGGGCGATATTCTCGAAATCGCAGAACAGTGCCAGGCTTTTGGTGTCTGTCGGGGCGGGCATGGTTGTCTCCAATAACTTGTATGAAATTATTTTACCGCTGCTAGGGATCTTGTGGATAACGCTTTTATGAGTGTTGCTGGTGGCGACCGACTCTCAACTTCAGTGTTTCGGCAGCCTCAGTCACGCCCAGCCTCGCTGACATGTGGGTTCAGGTCGGGGGGCAGTGTAACCATATGATGACATGGGCTAAATGTTTGATGTGAGCGGCATGCGCGGGCAAATGGCATTAACAGAGATTGCCGCAATGGAATATCGGCACAGTATTTTCCACATCGTGCCGATGATGGAGGCCAAGGTTAAATCTGCACCTGTCCACGCAGGTTGCCTCTGATTTATTCGGTCTTTGCCGCATCCTCAATTTCCACCGCAGCCGGAGGCTGGTCTGAATTGTCATCGGATGGTGTTTTACCTTTATCCAGCTTGCGCTGCCTTTTCTCTTCCTGTTTCTTTTTCTTGGCTAGGTCTTTCTGGCGCTTTTCATATTGGAAATTTGGCTGTGCCAATTTGTTACTCCTTTAATGGCTATTTCTGATGCAGAGAGAATCAGAGAAGATTTGTTTTTACTTTGATTATTCTACGTGGAAACAGGCAACTTATCCGAATATATTCGGGTCTGGGGAGATTCGGAGGAAGGGGCTATCCGAAAGTTTATTGATGCTGCGCAGTGTTTCCACTTGTGGCCATCATGTAGGACAGGCTAGGTTACACCAAGGGTATTGAGCCCTTCCTGATCGGATTGGTCGAGTTACTTACAGAGCAGATTAAAATTTGAAGTGCAACCTTAACAAGATTGTTTCAGGCCAAACCCAGATTGGAGTTAGTGCGAGTGACGACTATCATTCCGGAAATTATCCAACCGCAGCCGACCGGATCAAATGATAATCCGGGAACGGCGACATTTGCTACTGGTCTTATCGATTGCTGTGCATGGTCATGCAGTTTCTAAGCCATAGCCGTATGCATGTTTCTCAATCCTGCCGCCGTACTACCCAGCGTTTTAAGGAAATCTTCCACCTGTACCGGCGTATTGGCACTGCCTAGACTGACTCGCACTGCGCATCGCGCCAGCATGGGTTCGACTCCCATCGCCTCCAGCACATGGCTTTGGCCAGGAGTCACGCTAGAACAGGCAGCGCCACTGGCCACCGCAAAACCGGCCTTGTCAAGCTGGACGACCAGAGTATCACCCTCGATACCGGGTAAGGCAAAATAGCAGGTATTGGGCAAACGCGCCGCCCCCAGCCCAAAAATGACAGCACCCATCGCAATCAATCCTTGTTCCAGACGTGTGCGCATTGCCGCGACACGCGTGGTCATCTCGGTCATACGGATATTGGCCAGCTCACAGGCAGCGCCGAAACCAACGATGGCGGGGACATTTTCGGTGCCTGAGCGCAACCCGTTTTCGTGACCACCACCGAAAATGAGCGGTTTGAGTAACAGTCGCTTGTCCACAATCAGCGCAGCAGCACCCTTGGGACCATAAATCTTGTGGGCAGACAGCGTCATGGCATGTACTTTGAGCGCGGCAAAATCCACCGGAATTTTTCCAAAGGCCTGCACCGCATCGGTATGCATCCAGGCGCCATGCCCCCGAGCTTTTTCTGCAATCGCCGCTACGTCCTGAATTACGCCGGTTTCGTTATTTGCCAGCATTACCGACACTAGGCCAGGTTGTTGTTCCGTCATGGCATTAGTGGCATCATCCAGACTCACTTGTCCCGAACGGTCCACCGCTAGCTGCCGTAAATCCCATTTCTCATGCCTTCTCCGTGCCAGTTCCTGGGCTGGGCGCAGCACGCAAGGATGTTCAATCGCACTGACGATGATCCGCGTAGGTTTCAGGTAGCCTGCGGCTCCCAGGAGAAACAGGTTGTTGGCCTCCGATCCGCCACTGTTGAAAATCACTTGTTCCGGCTGTACGCCAACCGAGTCTGCCACCTGCTCGCGTGCCTGATCTACTGCCCGACGTGCTGCTATTCCGCGGAGATGGCGACTGGAAGGATTGCCGAACTCTCCCTGAAAATAGGGCAACATCACATCCAACACTGCGTCGTCCATCGCAGTGCTGGCGTTATGGTCGAAATATGCTTGTACCCTTCTATTCATTTGCTATCGTCGATTTCATAGCAGTTGATTCAACCCGGTAGGTTCCCAGTTGCTGCTTACAGGTAAACAACAATTAAGCTGGAGATGTTTCTTCTGGTTACTTGAGTGCTCGTAGATCCTGCAGCACTGCAACATTCTTCACTTTTGGGTTCGTCACCAGTTGTTCTAGCGTGACCAGTGCCAGATAGTCCCGTATCTTGGTATTGAGATTGGTCCACAAATCATGGGTCATACAGCGCTGATCATTGTGACAATTCTCTTTGCCTTTGCACTGAGTTGCGTCAATCGGTTCATCTACGGCGAGAATGATGTCAGCCACCGATACTTCACTCATTGGCTTCGCCAAATGGTAGCCGCCACCGGGGCCGCGCACACTGCCTACCAATTTGTTGCGCCGTAGTTTTCCGAATAACTGCTCCAGATAAGACAGCGAAATTCTCTGGCGCTCGCTGATACCCGCCAACGTCACCGGCCCATGGCCACCATGCAGGGCCAGATCGATCATTGCAGTCACTGCAAAACGCCCCTTGGTCGTCAATCGCATTTATTTTCCCCAGTCAGAATCAATATTCAGATTAACAGTCATTTTCGGATTATCCACGGCAATACCCGACAATTTCGCTCAAGTATATAAAGCCCCACTTATTTAGTCAACTATTTTGTTCGAATAATTCTAGGAGTCTGGTCGGGGCTCATTGCTCTTGTTGCGCTTACCTGCGTTTCCCCAGAGCGCTCAGAATTCCACGCAATATATTTACTTCTTCTTTTTCCAGTCGGGCGCGTGCAAACAAGCGGCGCATGCGCAGCAGCAGCCGTTTCGGTTCCTGGGGATCCAGAAAACCACTGTTTATCATGCTTTGTTCCAAATGACGGAAGAATAGCTCGATCTCATCGAAGCTGGCGGGCGTACCCATTGGTTGCGAAAGACCCCCGCTTCCCGCCAGCGCCATGCGTAATTCATACGCCATTACTTGCACCGCGCTGGCGAGATTGAGAGAGGAGTAATCGGGATTCGCCGGAATATGCACAATAATTTGACACTTGCTTACTTCAAGCGTGGTGAGACCAGACATTTCTGTGCCGAAAACCAGCGCCACCGGATGATGCTGCGCATGGTCGCACAATTTCTGTGCCCCCTGACGTGAATCGAACACTTCATGCGATAGATCGCGTGGACGAGCAGTGATTGCCGCCGCCAGTACCGTACCACTGAGGGCTTCCTCAAGGCTGCCACAAACCTTGGCAGTGTTGAGCACATCCCATGCGCCAGCGGCACGCGCTTCCGCTTCCTTGTCGGGAAACGATTTGGGATTTACCAGATAGAGTGTACTCAGCCCCATGGTTTTTATTGCCCGCGCAGCCGCGCCGATATTCCCGGGATGGCTGGTATGGCTCAATACTATGCGGACATTAGCAAGCGGGCAGAGGGGATTCATATTAAAATCACACTTTTATTTAATTCCGAATCCAGAATATGCACCCCATGCTCACCATTGCAGTAAAAGCTGCGCGTCGCGCCGGTGGCATCATCAACCGTGCCGCGCAGAATCTCGATTTGCTGCATGTTTCGCGCAAAGCACACAGCGATTTTGTCAGTGAAGTGGATGGCGCGGCGGAAGATGCCATCATCAGGGTGCTGCTGGAGGCCTATCCGAAGCACGCGATTCTAGCAGAAGAGAGTGGTGCCCGCGGTGATCAGGATAAGTCAGAATATCAGTGGATCATAGATCCACTCGACGGCACCACCAATTTTCTGCACGGCCTTCCCCAGTACTCGGTCTCGATCGCGTTGTTGCATAAAGGTATCCTTACCCAGGCAGTGGTGTATGACCCTTGCAGTAATGAATTATTTACTGCTAGCCGCGGGCGTGGCGCCTATCTCAACGACCACCGCCTGCGTGTAAGCAAGCGCACCCAACTGGCTGACTGCCTGGTCGGTACCGGTTTTCCGTTTCGCGAATTCTCCCATGTGGATGCTTATCTCGCCATGTTCAAGGACATCATGCCCAGAACTTCAGGCATCCGCCGTCCCGGTTCCGCCGCGCTGGATCTGGCTTATGTGGCCGCCGGCCGCTACGATGGTTTCTGGGAACTGGGATTGTCACCATGGGATATGGCTGCCGGCTGTCTGCTGATCACGGAGGCGGGCGGGCTGGTGAGCGACCTGGAAGGTAACGCCACTTATCTGCAAAGCGGACATATTGTCGCAGGTAATCCGAAAATATTCGGACAATTGCTGCAAGTAATCGCGCCGCATTTGACAAAAGAATTGAAGGCCTGAAGCATTGGTGTCACCGTTAAAATTACGATCCATTTACTTGCCACCCAATAACCGAACGGAATAAATGCCATGAAGATTGAGCAACTAAATGCTGATTACGCCATCGCCGGCCAACTCAAATTCATTGAGGGCAAGGGTGGCTTTCCTTTCATTGAAATTAGCAACGCCAAGGCCAGCGCTTTGATCTCCGTCTATGCAGGTCAGGTATTGTCTTTCCGCCTGGCTGGCACAGCGGATGACCTGATGTTCCTCAGCGAAAAGGCTTATTATCAGACGGGCAAAGCCATCAAGGGCGGAGCGCCGATCTGCTGGCCTTGGTTCGGCGCAGATCCGCAAGGGCTGGGTCGCCCGGCACATGGTTTTGTACGCAATCGCTTGTGGAACGTAGTGGCAACCGGGACAACCGCAGACGGCGACACCCGAGTCACGCTAGGGTTAATCGATACCCCCGAAACCCGCGCTATCTGGCCACAGTCATTTACCCTGGCGCTGGAAATCACGGTGGGAAACTCGCTGAACCTGGAATTGGTCACACGTAATACGGGCACGCAGATGTTTCCTGTAACGCAGGCATTCCATACCTACTTCAAGGTCGGGGATATCAGTCAAACCAGCGTATTGGGACTGGAAGGTATCGACTACATCGATAAGACCGACAACAGTTCGCAAAAACAGCAGACCGGTGCAGTAATGATCAATGCAGAAGTCGACCGCATCTATCTTGGCGTCCAAGGCGAATTGGTGATTGCTGATGCCGCCCTGAAGCGCCGCATCTGGATTGCGTCTAGAGGCAGCAAAACCGCCGTGGTGTGGAATCCGTGGGCAAAAATCTCGGCGGAGATGGGTGATCTGCAGGATGATGATTACCGGCGCCTGCTCTGTGTCGAGACTACCAATGCTGCCACGGATGTGGTGGAGGTTGCGCCTAACAGTGAGTTCCGGCTGGTGGCAAACTACCGTGTGGAACAGGATTGAGCGCCAATTAAGAGTGCCGCCAACGAAGTAATCTCTCTCGCCCCGGGAGTGGTTTTATCCAGCGCGAATTTATACTAATGTCCAGCCAGCATACCCCGATGATGCAGCAATATCTGCGCATCAAGGCACAGCATCCCGACATGCTGATGTTTTATCGCATGGGGGATTTCTACGAACTGTTCTTCGATGACGCGGAAAAGGCCGCCAAGTTGCTTGACATCACTCTGACCCGGCGCGGTGCCTCGGCAGGGGAGCCGATCAAAATGGCGGGGGTGCCTTATCACGCTGCCGAACAATACCTGGCGAAACTTGTCAGGCTGGGCGAGTCGGTGGCGATCTGCGAACAGACCGGCGCCTCCGCCACTGCCAAGGGGCCAGTGGAGCGCCAAGTCACGCGCATCATCACGCCGGGAACGCTGACGGATGCCGCGTTGCTGGAAGAAAAATGCGACTGCGTGCTGCTGGCTTTGGTTCTGCATGAAGCCACGCTAGGGCTGGCGTGGCTTAATCTGGCGGCAGGACGACTCTACCTAATGGAGACGGCAGCAGATAATCTGGCAAGTGAACTGGATCGCCTGAGACCTGCTGAAATCCTGCTGCCTGAGTCACTGGATACTGTCGCCATGCTTAACGGCATGGGCGCACAAAAGAGTTCAAGCCTGAAGCATTTGCCTGTATGGCAGTTTGATGCTGATGCCGCCGTGCGTAATCTCGCCCGGCAATTTGGCACCCGCGATCTTTCCGGTTTCGGCTGCGACGGTTTGCAGCCATCGCTGGGTGCAGCGGGTGCGCTGCTGGAATACGCCCGGCTCACGCAAGGCGCAGGCATCGTTCATGTCAAGGCGCTGCAAGTCGAGCGGGATAGCGCATACGTGCGGATGGATGCTGCCACTCGCCGCAATCTGGAAATTTCCGAAACCATACGCGGCGAAGCATCGCCCACGCTGCTATCACTGCTCGACACCTGTTCGACCAGCATGGGCAGCCGCTTACTGCGGCACTGGCTGCATCATCCATTGCGCGACCATGCTGCGGTCCAGCAGCGCCTTGCGAGCGTGTCAGTCCTGATCGGAGAAAGCGGACTGGGGCCGTATCATGCGGTGCGTGAATGTTTCAGACAGGTGGCGGATATTGAGCGCATCACTGCCCGTATTGCGCTCAAATCCGCACGTCCACGGGATCTGTCGGGTTTGCGTGACAGTCTGAAACGCTTGCCGGAAGTCATCGCCGCAATTGCCGGTTGTGCCAGCGAACATATCGCCACACTGGCGCAAGCCATGGCGCCGGATACCGCACTTGTCAGTCTGCTGGAGCAGTCTCTGCGTGAAGAACCCAGTGTCGTGCTGCGTGAAGGTGGAGTGATCGCCGACGGCTATGACGCCGAACTGGATGAGCTACGCGCAATACAGAACGATGGCGGTGAATTTCTGTTGCAACTGGAAGCGCGGGAAAAGGCGCGCACCGGTATCGCCAGTCTCAAAGTGGAGTATAACCGGGTGCATGGGTTTTATATCGAAGTCACCCATGCCCATAGCGAGAAAATCCCTGATAATTACCGGCGGCGGCAGACGCTGAAGAATGCCGAGCGTTACATCACGCCGGAATTGAAAATCTTCGAGGACAAGGCGCTGTCCGCACAGGAGCGCGCACTGGCACGAGAGAAGTTTTTGTATGATGGGCTGCTGGATGCACTTGCGCCGTTCATTGGATATTTACAGCGAGCCGCTCGGGGTGTCGCTGAACTGGATGTGCTGGCCGCCTTCGCTGAGCGTGCGTTGGCGCTTGATTACATCATGCCGGTTTTCACCGATGCAGCAGTGATCGAAATCGTGGCGGGCCGTCACCCGGTGGTAGAACAGCAAGTGGAGAATTTCATTGCCAACGATGTGCGGCTCGGTGCTGGTGACAACGGCGATCGGCAAATGCTTATCATCACCGGTCCCAATATGGGTGGGAAATCCACCTACATGCGGCAGGTTGCGCTGATCGCATTGCTTGCGCATTGTGGTAGCTTCGTTCCCGCCAACAGCGCATGTCTCGGTCCGCTGGACCAGATTTTCACTCGCATCGGTGCGTCCGATGACCTTGCCGGCGGGCGCTCGACTTTCATGGTGGAAATGACCGAGGCTGCCAACATTTTGCACAATGCCAGCGCGCAAAGCTTGGTATTGATGGATGAAGTGGGGCGGGGCACCTCCACCTTCGATGGTCTGGCGCTGGCGTTTGCCATTGCCCGTTACCTGCTGGAAAAGAACCGGTGCTATACGTTGTTTGCCACCCATTATTTCGAACTGACCAGACTTGCGGAGGAATTCAGACAGGCGGCTAACGTGCATCTGGACGCAGTGGAACACAAGCACCATATTGTATTCCTGCACGCGGTCAACGAAGGTCCTGCCAGCCAGAGCTTTGGTCTGCAAGTCGCGGCGCTGGCCGGGGTACCAGAACAGGCCATCAAGGCAGCGAAGAAACATCTGCTGAAACTGGAGCAGGAGAATGTAAACAGGAATTTGCAGCGGGATTTATTTTCCATGAGTTCTGCCGCCGCGGTAACGTTGCCGCAGGAGCACCCCGCGCTTGTGTTATTGCACAACATCATGCCGGATGAGTTAAGTCCGAAAGAAGCGTTGGAACAACTCTATCTGCTAAAAAAGGCGGCGGAGAGAGAGTAGCACGGGTGATGAGTCTGCACTATGTTTAAACGTGCAGTCAAGTCAGGTAACATCAGTGCTCATGGCCGTGAGGACCGTGGACGTGACCGTGGGAGAGTTCCTCGGCAGTGGCGGGACGCACATCGGTAACAGTACAATCGAAACGCAGGGTCATTCCGGCCAGCGGATGGTTGCCGTCCACCACCACCTTGTCTTCGGCAATGTCGGTGACGGTGAAGATCAATATGTCATCCGAGCCTTCCGTGCCACCCTCAAACTGCATGCCGACCGCTATGTTCTCGGGAAACGCATCCCGCGGCTCCACACGCACCAGATCGCTGTCATATTCGCCGAAGGTGTTTTCCGGTTCCATGAATACCGAACAGGTGTGGCCTACTTCCATGTTATGCAGCGCTTCTTCCACCATTGGGAAGATGCCATCATAGCCACCGTGCAAATAACTAATCGAGGAATCGGTTTTTTCCAAGACCTTGCCGGTCGAGTCCGATAATTCATAATTAAGAGATACTATGGTGTCCTTGACAATGCGCATGTTATTTCCGTTTATGGGTTGTCGAATATAAAACCGCGATCATTTTATCAGCAGTATATTTTGGCGTCATCACAAATAGCGCTCCCAAAATTGCCGCCGGCAAGCAGATCTGAAGCAGTGTGGCAAACACTGCTCTTTCACAGTTCACATTTCATTATAAATTTTCTTACCGGGGAGAAGCTGCGGCGATGTACGCTGGATGCGCCATGTTGTTGCAATGCCAGGATGTGCGCAGCCGTTGGATACCC
>JAYUYT010000026.1:0-16328 GCA_043752345.1 Nitrosospira sp. | reverse complement strand
TGGCAAGTTCGGAGCAGTTGGAATTTCTTGTCGAAAACATATGCCAGTATTGGGTTGCAGCTGTTTTTCCCATAAATCCCAACTGCGTTTTTTAGGATGATTGCGGCAATGCGCATAAGCACGACAATAACCTCCGATCAAAGCTCTTTAGACGTCCAACTATCGATAAAAGGGGCCACGCTCGAATTATTGTTCAAAATCTCGCCGAGCCAGTGCAAGTCATGATAATCCTTTTCCGCGCGAAAACAAACCACGCGGTTATGCCTCGCTGCACCATGAGGTAAGTTGAAAAAGTTCGTCTCTACCACGCGTTTGGGCATAAGTTCGGGTCCCATCAAAAAAACTATGCCAAAAACTCTGGCTGTCAATGGATTCAATTGGACGGTAAAAAACGATGCCTGTAGGGAAACAGGCTTGTAGAATGATTCTATACGGTGGCATTCAGAACTTCGATGGATGCTAATGGAATGTAATTCGGGTTTTCTTCTGGCACCACCAGCAAATACAGACCTTCCCCGCATTAACCGGAAAGCAGCATTCTCCAGCCCGCATCACAGGATCCGCGCATTCTTGCGAATGCAGTGCAATACGATTATGGGATTATAGCAGGCCAGCACGGCGGGGCCCGGCTGAATTTATCGTGACATGACGCAACGGGCCAGAGGCTGCAGGCATTTCTGGAACGGCAAGTACTTCGCTAAACCCGGTGACTGTGCTTGCCCATGCTGGAAATCTTCAACAACACATGTTTTGCCATATCCTGCAACGGCACAATCTCGTCCACCCCACCTTGCAGGATTGCTTCCTTCGGCATGCCAAACACCACGCAACTGGCTTCGTCCTGAGCAAAATTGTATGCCCCTGCCTGGTGCATTTCCAACATTCCGGCCGCGCCGTCCTTGCCCATACCGGTAAGAATCACACCAATTGCGTTCTTCCCCGCAAAGTTGGCAGCCGAGCGAAATAATACATCCACCGACGGGCGGTGACGATTCACCGGTTCCCCCTGGCTCAATTCCGTCATGTAATTCGCGCCGCTGCGCTTGAGCAGCAGATGCGAATGCCCGGGCGCGAGGAACGCGTGTCCGGGCAGCACCCGCTCACCACCCTGCGCCTCGACCACAGAGATTCTGCAAAGCTTGTTGAGGCGGTCGGCAAATGATTTGGTAAATGCTTCCGGCATGTGCTGGGCAATGAGGATACCCGGACAATCCGGCGGCAGATGGATCATGAAATCCTTGATGGCCTCGGTACCGCCGGTGGAAGCGCCAACAATGATCAGCTTCTCGGTGGAAGCAACACGGTTCGCAATCGCAGGCAAAACGACATCGGCGCTATTCTTAGGCGCGACCGCTACCGGCACATGCTGCTTGACGCGTGCGGCTTTTGCAGCACGAATCTTGTCGGCAATTTCATTGCTGTATTCCTGCATGCCGGAGGCAATGTCTATCTTGGGCTTGGCGACGAAATCCACCGCCCCGAGTTCGAGTGCCCGGAATGTAATCTCCGAGCCTCTTTCGGTCAGAGTGGAAACCATCACCACCGGCATCGGCCGCAACCGCATCAGTCTTTCTAGAAAATCAAGCCCGTCCATTTTGGGCATTTCCACGTCCAGGGTCAGCACGTCGGGATTGAGCTCGCGGATCATTTCCCTGGCGACCAGCGGATCGGGAGCAGCGCCGATCGCTTCCATGTCACGTTGAGAATTGATAATTTCCGTGAGGATTTTCCGGATCAATGCGGAGTCGTCAACGATCAGAACTCGGATTTTTTTCATGGCGTTCCTGTCTTATTCAGGGGTTTCCTGGTATCGGTTTAATTTAACCAAACAATTCCACATCTCCTGCCACATCGGATTTCTTCAGACGAGCGCCATAGTCCTTCTCGCGAGTAAAAATGGTGCTGTTGTGGAGGTTACGCAGCTTTCGCACTATTACCTTGCCGCTATTCGGGAAGTAATAGACCTTGCGTGGATAGATATCGATCAGATCCTGCGCCACCAGCCGAATTTTCTCCGTGGCCAGGAATTCCAGCACGAAATCCGCATTGCGCTGACCCACGTTGGCCACGGTGAGACCTTTCATCACATTGCCGCCGCCAAAGACCTTGGCTTCCAGATTGGCCCGGCGCGCGCCCAACTGCAGCAATTGGTTGATGAGAATTTCCATCGCATAGGTGCCGTAGCGGGCCGATGTCCCCATCGGGCTGTCATCGTCGGCAGCGCTATCCGGCAGCATGAAATGATTCATGCCGCCGATGCCGCTCTGGTGATCGCGGATGCACGCAGCAACGCAGGAACCAAGCACGGTGACCAGCAACATATCACGCCCGGTAGCATAGTATTCTCCCGGCAGTATCTTTGCCGCTTCCAGTTTGAAGTGCGGGTCGAAATAAACATTCGGCGCAAGCTGTTCTTCGTAGCTGTTAGCCATGTTGCGCCCGCTGTTTCTGCGCCAGTTCGTAAACCGTTTTGCTGCGCAGCTTGAACAAGTCCGCAGCGTGGTGGAAACTCTCGGAGTGACCAGCAAACATCAGGCCGTCATGCCCCAGCAGCGGCACAAATTTCTGCAGGATCTGGTATTGGGTAGGCTTGTCGAAATAGATCATTACATTACGACAGAATATGGCGTCAAACGGTCCGCGTATCGGCCAGGATGCATCCAGCAGATTGAGCTGGCGGAAAGTAATCATATCGCGCAGTTCCTTGCGCACTCTGGCCATCCCCTCGTGCTTGCCGGTGCCTTTGAGGAAAAAACGCTTGATCCTGTCGCTGGACATCTTTTCCAGCCGCTCCATGGGATATACCCCTTGTTGCGCCTTGGCCAACACGTTGGTATCCAGATCGGTTGCCAGAATATGTACCGGTGGCGTAAGCGTGCCAAATGCTTCCATCATGGTTATTGCCATGGAATATGGCTCTTCACCGGTGGAAGAGGCGCTGCACCAAAGCTCAATTTGCTGACCACGCTTGCGGGTTTTAATGTGCGCAGCAAGCAGCGGAAAATGGTGATCTTCACGAAAGAAAGCAGTCAGATTGGTAGTCAGGGAATTGGTGAATTCCTCCCATTCATCGGAATTATTTTCCTCCAGCAGTTCCAGATAATCCTTGAATCGGGTCAGATCGTTGGCCCGCAGTCGCCGAGCGAGGCGGCTGTAGACCATGTCCTGCTTGCTGGCGTTGAGGGAGATGCCGGCGCGGTCATAAATCAGCTTGCGGATGTGTTCAAAGTCTGTTGCCGTAAACTCGAATTCACGCGACTCATGACCTCTTGTTAGCAGTTTCTCTTCGGCCATGGTAATTGTCCTTGGTTGCTCTTCATATGTAAAAGCGGCGTTCAATCACGACCAGAACGCCGGATTCCAATCCATCGATCAATAATGTCATGTCCCCAGACAACCTGTAGAACATGCATAAAGACTGGGGAGGAGCAACTTTCGCTGCTCCTGCCCGATCCTTCACGTTTCAGTAAATTTACGGAACCCAGCTTAGAACTCTGCCCAGTCTTCGTCACCCCCAGCGGCAGCCGCCTTGCTCCGCAGCGCCGGTTTGGCCTTGGCTGCGGGAGCTGCGGCTATTTTCCTGGGTTCCGCCTTCCCGGCAGATCTGGCGGCCGATAGCTGTGTAACTCCCGCAGCAGGGCGGCGGCTCACGCCTCCGCTCAACTTGAATATGGCCACGGAAGTCGCCAGGTTCTGCGCCTGCTCTTCCATCGATTCCGCTGCTGCAGTCGCCTGTTCCACCAGCGCCGCGTTCTGTTGCGTGACCTCGTCCATCGAGGTAATCGCCTGGTTGACCTGCTCGATACCTGCGCTCTGCTCCTGCGATGCGGCAGTGATTTCGGACATGATATCGGTTACGCGTTTTACGGAACTGACGATTTCCTCCATGGTCTTGCCAGCCTCATCCACCAGCTTGGTGCCCGAACCGACTTTCTCCACCGAATCGCTGATCAGTTCCTTGATCTCCTTGGCAGCGGCCGCACTCCTCTGTGCCAGATTGCGCACTTCGGTCGCGACCACCGCGAAACCACGCCCCTGTTCGCCTGCGCGCGCCGCTTCCACCGCGGCATTCAATGCCAGGATGTTGGTCTGGAACGCGATGCCGTCGATCACGCTGATGATGTCGACGATCTTCTTCGAACTGTCGTTGATCGAGGACATGGTGGTGACCACCTGGCTGACCACTTTGCCACCTTTGACCGCAATTTCGCTGGCACCGATGGCAAGCTGGTTGGCCTGTTTCGAGTTCTCCGCATTCTGTTTCACCGTGGCGGTTAGCTCTTCCATGCTGGAAGCGGTTTCCTCCAGGCTCGATGCCTGCTGTTCGGTGCGTTGCGACAGATCGCTGTTGCCCTGTGCAATCTCGCTTGATGCGGTATTGATCAGATCAGCCGCTTCCTTGATCTGCGTTATGATCTCGGTCAGTTGCGCCACCGTCTGGTTCGAGTCATCTTTCAGTTGACCGAACGTGCCCTTGTAATCGTTGGTGATTTTCTCGGTCAGGTCGCCTTGCGCCAATGCACCCAGCACTCGTACCACTTCGTTCAGACCTACCGAGCTGGTTTCCATCAAGCCGTTGATGCCTTCAGTCAATTGCTTGAAGAAACCATCTTTGCCTTCCAGCGACAGCCTCTTGCTGAAATCACCCGCGCTAGCCGCAGTCACGATGCCCGCTACCTCGTGCTCAATAGCCACTTCGTTGGTGCGATCCTGCCATTCCACCGCGGTGCCCAGCCGCTCACCCGCCGGATTGATCACCGGCACCAACGTCAGCACGTACGAGCGTCCGCCAATCTCGGTCACCGTCTGTTGCGGCTGCGCCAGCGTTGACAGTTGAATTTTCTGGTTGAAGATGTCAAATCCCGCTCCCAGCACTTCGTTGGCATTGAAATCCGGCAATTCCTTGCGCAACTCCGCCTCACCCAGTCTCAGCATCTTCTGCACCGCCTGGTTGGTGTAGATGATCGTGTTTGTGGTATCCGTGATCATCATTGCCGAAGTTGCCTGATCCAAGGCGTTCTTGATCCGCAGGTTCTGGCTCGCCACGTACCGGCTCTCATCCAGACTCATACCGGCCAGAATCTGCATGGATTTGACGCCTTCGGTGAGGTTGCCGATCTCGTCGTAGTTCGTAACCTGGTTCTGGCCGGTGTAGTCGCCTTCGGACATTCTCACCAGGTTATCCATCACCGCCTTGACCGGTCGCAGGATGGCGCGCAGCAGCAGCAGGCCAATCAGACAGGCCAGCAGCACACATAAAACCGTAGCAGCGATCATCATGGTCTGGTTGCGCTTGTAGCGCGCAACTGCCAGATCATATTCGTTCTTGGCGACATCCAACTGGATTTGAGTCAATCCTCCCAGCGATTCCAGAAATGCAGGAGCCAGTGTGCCAAATCGGGCTTGCACGACTCTTTTTGCTTCGTCTATGTTGCGGTTGCGCAAATGATTCATTACCGGCTCGAACCCTTCTTTAGTGAAGTTGATCCAAGCCGCCAAAAACTTGTCAGACAATGCCCTCTCTTCCGGAGTGAAATAACTGGCCTGGTAGTCAGTCCAGATCTTTTGCGCCTTTGCCGTATCCGCTTCAATTTCCCCAAGTCGCCGATTGATGTTCTCATCGCTGGGGAACAGCAACGCATTGTTAAGCGCGGCGCGGATACTCGCCACTGTCGTGTCGACATCGGATATCTGCCCAAGGGCCACGGTGCGGTCGACATAGACCGTACGCAGGCCTTCGTTGGCCTGATTCATGCCTATGATTCCGAGGGCAGCTACCCCGATCATGGCTGTCGAGAGAAAGCCGATGATGCTGAAAATTCGCCCGCGAATGCTCAAGCTCCTGAACTTGCGCTTCAGACTGCCCAGCAGACCGGTTGCGACCAATTCTCCGCCCGCCACGCGGAATTTTGACTTGCCTTCGCGCATCTCGCGATAGAGATCCTCTGCCGCCCGGATCTGCTCCCGACTCGGCTTGCTGCGTAATGACATGTAGCCGGTAACCTGGCCGCCTTCGGTGATCGGGGTGGCGTTGGCATAAACCCAGTAGAATCCGCCGTCCTTCCTGCGGTTCTTGACCAGCCCACTCCAGGGTTTGCCCTTTTTCAGGGTCGCCCAAAGGTCCTCGAACGCCGCCGGCGGCATGTCCGGATGCCGGATGAGGTTGTGCGGTGAGCCAATCAACTCCTTCTCGTCGTAACCGCTCATCTCGATGAAAGCCTGATTGCAGTAGACCATCAACCCTTTAAGGTCGGTCTTGGAAACGAGGAACTGCCCGTCCTTCATTTCCTTCTCGATATTAGTTACCGGCATATTGATACGCATTTTTTATCCTTTCATTGGTTAGTTGTTTACAATTTCCAGTAAAAAATCGACTCTACCGATTACACCCCGGTTAATGATCCGCGTGGACATGATCAGGCCGTGCCCACGCTGTACGATCACTTGCCATCCGCGTTAAAATTCAGACCAATCATCGTCGGTTCCGGTTTTTGCGCTGGCACTCCCCACTGATTTGGCGGGTGCAGGACGCGCGACACTCTTGCTGCTCTTGCCTGGGGTCTTGCCTGCAGGCAAGCGACCGACGTTGGTCGCACGGCTGGGAGTGCGCCGCTCAGATGCATGCGATGTGCCAGTCATGCCCGGGGCTGCCTGTTCCAGACGGAACGTTGCCACCGCACGCGCGAGATTCTCCGCTTGCTCCTGCATTGATTCAGCAGCGGCAGCTGCCTGCTCCACCAGCGCCGCGTTCTGCTGCGTGACCTCGTCCATCTGCGTAATCGCCTGGTTGACCTGCTCAATGCCCGCGCTCTGTTCCTGCGATGCGGCAGTGATTTCAGACATGATGTCGGTCACGCGCTTCACGGAACTGACGATTTCCTCCATGGTCTTGCCGGCCTCATCCACCAGCTTGGTGCCCGAACCGACTTTCTCCACCGAATCGCTGATCAATTCCTTGATCTCCTTGGCGGCTGCCGCACTGCGCTGCGCCAGGTTGCGCACTTCAGTCGCAACCACCGCGAAACCACGGCCTTGTTCGCCCGCGCGCGCCGCTTCTACCGCCGCATTCAGCGCCAGGATGTTGGTCTGGAAAGCGATGCCGTCGATCACGCTGATGATGTCGACGATCTTCTTCGAACTGTCGTTGATCGAAGACATGGTGATGACGACCTGACCCACCACGTCACCGCCTCTAACTGCCACCTCGGAGGCTGATGCCGCCAATTGATTAGCCTGTTTCGCATTCTCTGCATTCTGTTTCACCGTCGAAGTCAACTCTTCCATGCTGGAAGCGGTTTCTTCCAAGCTCGATGCCTGCTCTTCGGTGCGTTGCGACAGATCGGTGTTGCCTTGCGCAATCTCGCTCGATGCCGTGTGGATAGACTCGGTCGCTTCCTTGATCTGCGAGACAATGGCGGTCAATTGCGCGACCGTCTGGTTCGAGTCATCCTTCAGTTGGCCGAAGGTACCGTGGTATTCGTTGGTGATTTTCTCCGTCAGATCGCCGTGCGCCAATGCGCCCAGCACACGTACCACCTCGTTCAACCCGGTCTCGCTGGTCTGCATCAACTGGTTCAGCCCGTCGACCATGGCCTTGAATTCGTACTGATAGTGCGCCGCGTCGCCGCGCTTGGTGAAGTCACCCGCCACGGCTGCATCCACCAGCCCCTTGATTTCGCCGTTGATCGCCTGCAGACTGGCCTTGACTCCGTTCATCGCCTCGGTGATTTTTGCTTTCTCGCCTGGCAGTTGCTCCATATTTACCGACAGATCGCCCTGTGCATAACGCGCGACCACTTCCACGACCTTCGTCTGCACCGCAATATGCGAAGCGACCAGATCGTTGGTTGCCGTCGCCATTTCGCCATAGCTGCCCGAGAACCTGTCAGCCGCAATCCGGTAGCTGGTCGATCCGGCATCGTGCTGCTTCTTCATTTCGAGCTGGGCCGCATAAAATCCCTTCAGCACCTCGCTCATTTTCTGCATCGAGTGCAGCAATTCCGTTACTTCGTCGCGCCCCACCAATTCGATCTTGCTGTCCAGCCGTCCGCCTGCAATCGCATCCGCCACGCCCATTGCCTGCGTGAGCGAGCGGCCGATCCCGCGCACCAGCAGGAATCCCGCAAAAGCTGCAAACAGGATGCCGAACACGATGGCGCCGATGGTGATAGCGCGGATGGTTTCGTAGCGGCTCACCGCCTGGTCGTATTCGGTCTTGGCGATGTCCAACTGGATCTGGGTCAGAGCTGCCAATGATTCCAGGAACGCAGGCGCCAATGTGCCGAATTGGGTCTGGATGACTCTCTTGCCTTCGTCGATATTCCTGTTGCGCAAATGGCCCATTACCGGCTCGAAGCCTTGTTTAGTGAAATTGGTCCAGGCTACATAAAACTTGTCGGATAGCACCCGCTCTTCCGGCGGGAAATAGCTTTCCTGGTAGCTGGCCCAGATCTTTTGTGCTTTCGCCGTATCTGCCTCGATGTCCCTGAGTCGCCGATTAATGTTGTCATCACTGGGGAATAACAACGCGTTGTTAAGCGCGGCGCGGATGCTCGACACTGTGGTGTCGACATCCGATACCTGCCCGAGCGCCATGGTGCGGTCGATATAGACCGTACGCAGGCCTTCGTTGGTCTTGCTCATGCCAAGCAGACCGACCAAGCCGATGCCTATCAGCAGAAACGACAAGGTGGAAACGATCAGGATCAGGCGCGCTTTGATGGTCAGATTGTTTAACATTTTGGCTCCCTTCAGTTTCTTGGTTAATTGGTGAATTAATTGATCAATGCACGAGCTGCTCGATCAGCCCCATGTCGCTGCTGCTCATGAGTTTCTCGATGTCCATCAGGATCAACATGCGCTCTCCTACCGTACCCAGACCCATGATGTATTCCGCGTTGATGGTGGCACCGAACTCGGGTGCCGGCCGCATCTGGTCTGCACCCAGATTGATCACGTCCGAGACTGCATCCACCACGATGCCCACTACGCGTCCCGACACGTTCAGGATGATTACCACGGTAAATTGATCGTAATCAGCTTTTTCGAGCCTGAATTTGATGCGCATGTCGACGATGGGCACGATGATGCCGCGCAGATTGACCACACCTTTGATAAATTCGGGCGCATTGGCAATGTGGGTGACCGCGTCATAGCCGCGTATCTCCTGCACCTTCAGAATCTCGATGCCGTATTCCTCTTTTCCCAAACGGAAAGTGAGAAATTCGTTAGCCATGTGGCCGACGGCGATGTCGGACGATTCAGTTGTTCCTGTGGCCATTTTTTATGCTCCTTGTATTAATAATCGTTGTTACAGCCGGTCTGATGCAAATGTTAGTGATCCAACACGAATTGGGTATGAAACCGTTTGTATTGAGCTTGTCGAAATATGAATGGTTTCATGGCCTTCGACAGGCTCAGGCCGAACGGAATGTAATTTTAATTTGTGCCAGATCACTAAACTTCTACCATTTCAAAATCAGCCTTGACTACAGCACAGTCCGGACATACCCAGTCATAGGGAATATCTTCCCAGCGGGTTCCGACCGGAATGCCGTGCTCCGGATCGCCGGCCATTTCGTCATAGATGTAACCGCATACGTTGCATAAATATCTTTTCATTTCAAATACTCTGCAGATTCATTTAATGACAACAGCACCGCTAAACTGTCAGTGCGGACTTGTTCTGTGATGCAGCGACCATCCCGGCCGCATCGATGATCAGCGCCACCCTGCCGTCGCCCATGATGGTGGCTCCCGAAATGCCTTGCACCCGGCGGTAATTGCTCTCAAGACTCTTGATCACCACTTGATGCTGACCCACCAGCGCGTCAACAAACAATGCCGTCTTGCGTCCCTCGGTTTCAAGAATGACGACGATGCCTTTGTGAACTTCGGTCACCTTGGGTCGCAGATTGAATATTTCGTGCAGCGCGACCACCGGCAAGTACTCACCTCGTACCTGCACCACCCGCCCGCGTCCGCTCACTGTCTTGACATCATCCTCTGCTGGCTGCAGCGACTCGATGATATAGCCCAGTGGCAAGATGAACATTTCGTTGCCGACCGATACCGACAACCCGTCAAGAATGGCGAGCGTCAATGGCAGGCGCACCGAAATACGGGTGCCGACCCCAAGTGCTGAATCGATTTCCACTTGGCCGCCCATGCCCTGAATATTGCGCTTGACTACGTCCATGCCGACGCCACGACCGGAAACATCGGTGACGACTTCGGCAGTAGAGAAACCGGCTTCGAATATCAACAGCCAGATGTCCTGGTCGGAAATGTCATCCTTCACCGGCAGCCCGCGTTCTTTTGCTTTGGCCAGAATTTTGTCCCGGTTCAGCCCGGCACCGTCATCGATGACTTCAATGACGATGTTGCCGCCTTGATGTGAAGCCTGCAGGGTGATGGTGCCTTTGGCCGGCTTGCCGGCTGCCACGCGCTTCTCTGGCGATTCGATGCCATGATCGAGGCTGTTGCGTACCAGGTGCGTCAGCGGGTCGGCGATTTTCTCGATCAGCCCCCGGTCCAGCTCGGTACTTTCGCCAACGGTTTTCAGTTCCACCTGTTTGTTGAGCTTGGCCGCCAGATCCCGCACCACCCTGGGAAAGCGGCTGAAGACAAAACTGATCGGCATCATGCGGATCGACATTACTGATTCCTGCATGTCCCGGGTATTGCGCTCCAGCGTACTCATGCCATCGAGCAGTTTTTCGTAGATCACCGGGTCCACTTGCGATGCGGTCTGGGCAAGCATGGCCTGGGTAATCACCAGTTCGCCCACCAGATTGATCAGTTGATCGACCTTCTCGACACTCACACGGATTGAAGAAGTCTCACTGGCAGCACTTACTACCAGCTTGTCATCGGGGCGGCGTCCCGACCGGGTCACATCGACATTAGGATCATCGCTTAAACGTCTGCCGGGAGATTTGGCTGCTGCTTCGTCTGTCGGCGCAGCAACCGGATTTTCGGTCGGGGCGGTCGGGGCGGTCGGTGCGGCTGGCGCCCCCTGGAAAAAGCCATAGCCGGCATCCTCGGAAGCTGCGCTCTCTGGTCGCGACTCGCCGCTGGCGACAGATGTTGCTGCTGCTTCGCTGGCGGGAGCTTCTACTGCAATGTTCAAATTGCTGACATCCACCATGAAAGCCAATACTTCCCAGATGTCTTCTTCGCTGGCACTGGTAGTCAATCGTAGTACACACTGCTGCGCTGCTTCTTTAGTGGCCTTCTTGCTGCTTTTCTTGCTTCCGGTTTTCGCTGGCTGGTTCAGGTTCTCAAGAGCACCCAACTCTCCAAGGTTGGCAAGCAGGTTCTCCATACCCTGGGCGCTGATACCCTCGTTCGGAAACTCGATACGGTAAATCTTTCCCAGCGTAACGACAGGCTGTGTCGCCTCGGGTGCCGATATGGGTGTTGGTGCGGATGCTGGCGCGGGCGGGACGGCAGCATCGCTCGTTGCCGCAAGCCGTTTCAATTCCACGCATGCCGCCGCTGCAGCGGCCGGATCCGCTTTACCATCACCGCGATGACCCGCAAGCTGGTCTTTCAGGATGTCGCCGGCGCTGAGAAATATATCTATCATCTCGCTGCGGACTGCCAGCTCGCCCTTGCGCAGCCGATCCAGCAACGACTCCAGCACATGCGTCAGATCGGTCATGTCGGAAAAGCCAAAAGTTCCGGCGCCGCCCTTGATCGAATGCGCGGTACGGAAAATGGCGTTCAGATCTTCTACGCTGGGGGCGTTGAGATCCAACCCCAACAGACGGGTTTCCATTTCCGCCAGGAGTTCTGCCGCTTCCTCGAAGAACACCTGGTAAAACTGGCTCATGTCTGTAGTCACGCGCTGCCTCGCTTTAAAATTTTACGGATGCCAGTATGTCTGCACGGTGCGCAAATGAAGCACGGAATAGAGGTAAAAATACCCACCAATTTCAGCCATTCGAATTCGTGCAACTGAAATGCTGGCCAGAATGGGGAAATGGAACCTGCCCCACTCAGCCAAGAACTTTTTTGATCACTTCGAGCAGTCTCTTCGGATCAAATGGCTTGACCATCCAGCCGGTGGCCCCCGCCGCGCGGCCCTGAGCTTTCATGGCATCACTCGATTCGGTGGTGAGCATCAGGATCGGCGCAGTCCGGTACCGCGGCAGGCTGCGCAATGATTTGATCAGAGACAAACCATCCATGCGCGGCATGTTGAGATCGGTCAGAATCAAATGGACGTCATTACTGCCTTTGGCTTTGTCGAGTGCATCCTGACCATCCACTGCCTCCAGCACCATATAACCGGCACCCCTCAAGGTAAAGGACACCATTGCACGGATAGAAGCGGAATCGTCTACTGCAAGAATCGTTTTTGCCATGCTCGCTGCTCCTCAGTCACTTTTGCTTTATCGAGGCATACGCCCCGCTGGTTTAGAATAAATCGATAGCACCTGCGTGCATGCCTTGCTGTCCCACCGGTTTCTCCCGGGTAACCGCATTGGCTGCCGTCACCGCCTCGGTAACCATTTCATGAAACCGGCACGGCTTGTAACCAGGCGCACCGCTGGCCGTCACGTCCTGTGCACCCACCCGCTGCAGCGCCGTACCAAGCGCTTCAATGCGGATCATGGTGTGACTCAGCAACTGCGTCGCCAGATCGCCGAACTGCATGCAAGTCACCGCTGCATCCACTTCCTGCTCGATCTGATCGATAATCGCCTTTTGCCGTCCCAATAAATGTTCCACCGATTCGCCATTGCTGCTTCCCGGTGCACCTGTCGCTGTTTGCACAATTGACAGCGAAATCTCCTGCTGGGAGCGGACCAGCTTGCTGATGTACTTGAAGCTGGCGACCAGGTCGCCAACGGCATCACCCACCAGTCTTTCTACCTGACCCAGTTCGTCTCTGACTCCGGCGAAATAACCATCCAGTTGGGAGTTGCAAAACACTCTCATCTCCTGAGTGGCAGGATCAAAGCAGGTCTGCACCTCAGAATTCCGTGGTTTCGTCATTACGCCTCCGTACTTTACTGTTGTTATGATCCGTGCCCCTGACACTGACTACTGCCACCAACCACAACTTATATCGTTGGGGAAAAACCAGCCCACCGATACATAGCGACAGCAAAAAATAAAACTTTAGAAAATATTTCAAATCACCATTCAATCGTTGATTTGTTATGCAAATACCCCTCGCGCCTGCAAGCACTCCTCTGTGGGACTGTGGGAAGATAAGGTTGGGATGAGGAGTGTAGGAGTCCCTTCAGGGACGACGCATGGATCTTTCGCACCTGAAGGCGCTCCTACCGAGTGCGAGAGAAACGAGAACCTCTTCGGGTGTGAAAAAGGGTTGATGCCGCTTGGATCGGGAAATGGAATTTACTGCAACTTTGCGTGTATCACACCACGTTTCGTACGAATGGAGCCTTTCAACCGCCAGCCAGGGAACTGAATAATTGATGTGAGCGGCACGGCAACTGCTGAGAACTCAGTGACAGGCCTCATTAAGTCCGTTGGACCAACGTACCGCATCCAGCTCTGCAGCGGTCAATTCACCAATCCCCAGAAATGCCATCTCAGCCAGCAAGGCAGCAATGGCCTTGATATCGTTTCCTTCTTTCTTTTCCAGAAGCGTCAACAGACGGCCCAGACTTCCTTCCCGTGCCAACAAGGCCAGCTTCACCTCATCTGCCAGGCTGAGATGGTTGATGATTTCCGGCAGCGGCATCCCTAGCAAGGTATCAAGCAGCGACAGGATGCCGGTCATGAAAGCGCGCTCGTGATACTGTTTATCATGCGGACGTTCCACCGCAGCCAGCAACTCCATCAGCTTGCCGCGGGTGGCCGCTGTCTGCATCAGCGCACCCATCTGCTGCGAATCAGTCTTGCCCGTCGTATACAACAGCAGCTGTACCCACCTTTGCAACTGCTTTCTGCCGAGCACCACGATCACCTGTTTCAGCGAGCCGATTTTATGCGGCAGGCCACAGGCGACCGAATTCACCATCCGTACCAGGTTAAAAGTCAGCGTTGGATAATGTTTCAGTTCCTGCTCGATATCGACGGTCTCGGCATCACTCATGATCAACTCCAGCAACCGCAACAACCCCATCTGTGAAGGATCGGCACGCTTCCCGGCAATGATTTGGGGGCGCGCAAAATGATAACCCTGGAATAGGTCAAAACCGAGCGTCATGCAGTGTCTGGCTTGTTCCACGCTTTCCACCTTCTCCGCCAGCAGCAGCAATGATTTGGATTTCAGGAAACGGATAAGCTGCGGCAGCGCCTTTGTATCGGTCTGCAATAAATCTATTTTTATTATTTTGATCAGGGGCAATAGCCGTTTGATCGGCTCAGTGATCTCAACCACATCGTCCAGCGCCAATTGATAACCCATTTTTTTGAGTTCGCCGCAACGCCACACTATCTTATCGGTGATTTCTATGGTTTCCAGCAACTCCAGTACCACCTGTTTTTTAGGCAGCAGGTGGATCATGTCGCTCATCAGCAGTTCGGCATCGACATTGATGAAACCGCGCTGCTTGCCGAGCACGTTCTCGAGTCCCAGCTCCGTATAAGCATTGATAATGACGCTAGCCGAAGCGGAGACATCATCGGTGACGCCAGCAGCCGCTGTGTGGCCGGAACGGAACAGCAGTTCATAGGCAACCAGATTCTCGTTACGATCAAGAATCGGTTGCCGCCCAAGAAAAATTTCCTGCACTTTCTTACTCCCTAAACCATCGCCAAGGTGGCAGGACGCCCCATGCAAAACGATTAATGGTAAATTTCATCGAGCCCGTTAGCCCAGCAGATTGCATCCATCTCCGCCGTGATCAACTCACCAAGACTCATACAACTCAGCCCTGCCAGCATGGAAGAAACAGCCTTGGTGTCATTTTCTTCCTTCTTTTCCAGCAGCGTCAACAGTTGCCCCAAGCGTCCTTGCCGCAACAACAGGGCTGCTTTTACTTCATCCAACAGATTGAGCTGGTCGAGAATCTCCGGCAATGGTGCACTCAGCAGGGTATCAAGCAGCGACATGATGCCTATTATGAAAGCGCGCTCATGGTAATCCCTGTCGTAGGGCCGGTCCATTATTGCAATTAATTCCATCATTCTGCCGCGGGTGGCCGCCGTCTGCATCAGGGGGCTCACCAGCTGACTATTTCCCCTGCCCGCCGTATACAGCAGCAGCAACACCCATCTTTGCAACTGCTTTCTGCCAAGTACCACAATCCCCTGCCGCAGCGAACCGATCTTATGCGGCGGGCCGCTGGCAACCGAATTCACTATACGCATCAGATTGTATGTCAGGTTCGGGTGGTGCTTGAATTCCTCCTCGATATCGGCAGCTTCGGCATCTTGCATGATGAACCCCAGCAGCCGCATCAATCCCACGCGCGAAAGATCGACACGCTTTCCGGCAATGATCTGAGGGCGCGCAAAATGGTAGCCCTGAAACAAGTGAAAACCAAGTTTCATGCAGAGCCTGGCTTGTTCCACGCTGTCCACTCTTTCCGCCAGCAGCAGCAGTGGCCAGGGTTTCAACGAACCGATGACTTCCGGCAGCAGCTTGGCCTCAAGCCGCAGCAAATCCACTTTCACCACATTCATTACCGGCAGCAGCAGCTTGATCGGCTCAGTAACCTCAATCAAATCGTCCAGCGCCAATTGGTAACCCATACTTCTGAGTTCAGCGCAGCGCCGCACCAGCTCAACGCTGATTTCTATCGTTCCCATCAATTCCAGTACTACCTTGCTTTTTGGCAGCAGATGTATCATGTCGCTCATCAGCAGTTCGGCATCGACGTTGATGAAGCAACGCTGCTTGCCGAGCATGTTCTGAATCCCCAGTTCCGCATAGGCGTTGACAATGACGCTGGCCGAGGCAGAAACATCGTCGATGATGCCGGCTTGCGTAGTCTGGCTGGAACGGAACAGCAGCTCATAGGCAACCAGATCATGATTGCGATCAAGTATCGGTTGACGGCCAAGAAATATTTCCTGCATTTTTATTCCCTTAAATTATGCCGGAACAATCATCGGGAAACCTCATCAAGCCCGTTGGTCCAACGCAGTGCATCCAGTTCCGCGATGATCAACTCGCTCATGCCCATGAACTCCAATTCTGCCAGCATGGCGGAAACGGCTTCAATGTCGTTCCCCTCTTTCTGCTCCAGCAGCAGCAGCAAACGTCCTAAGTTTCCTTTGCGGAACAGCAGTGCCAACTTTATTTCATCCGTCAGATTGAGCTGGCTGATGATCTCCGGCAGCGGCATGCCCAGCAGCGCGTCGAGCAGCGACAGGATGCCAGTCATGAAAGCACTCTCCTG
>JAYUYT010000025.1:0-2695 GCA_043752345.1 Nitrosospira sp. | reverse complement strand
TCGTCAACGAGCGCATCCAGCAGGCCAAGGGCAAGTTACCGGCGGGCATCGAACCCAGCATGGGGCCAATCTCCACCGGCCTCGGGGAAATTTTCATGTGGACGGTCGAATCAAAAGAAGGGGCACGCAAGGCCGATGGCACACCCTACACTTCCACCGACCTGCGCGAAATCCAAGACTGGATCATCAAGCCGCAGCTGCGCCATGTGCCCGGTGTGACCGAAATTAACAGCGTTGGTGGTTACGTGAAGGAATTTCAAGTCGCGCCGTTCCCGGACAATTTGGTGGCCTACAGTCTGACGCTACAAGACCTGATTGCGGCACTCGAACGTAACAATAACAATGTCGGGGCTGGTTATATCGAAAAGCGCGGCGAGCAGTACCTGATCCGCGCGCCGGGTCAGGTCGCCACCATCGAAGACATTGGCAACATAATTGTTAGCAGCCAACAGGGCGTGCCTATCCGGATTCGAGAAGTGGCCGAAGTCGGCATCGGCAAAGAACTGCGCACCGGTGCCGCAACCGAGAACGGTCGCGAGGTGGTGCTCGGCACCGTATACATGCTGATCGGCCAGAACAGTCGAACGGTCTCCCAAGCCGTCGCCAAGCGCCTGAAAGAGATCAACCGCACGCTGCCACCAGGCGTGGTGGCCAATGAGGTCTATAACCGCACGATTCTGATCGACAAGGCCATCAATACCGTTAAAAAAAATCTGATTGAAGGAGCGCTGCTAGTGATTGCGATCCTGTTTCTATTTCTCGGCAACATCCGCGCCGCCATTATTACTGCCCTGGTAATTCCGCTGGCTATGCTGTTCACCTTTACCGGCATGGTTACCAACAAGGTTAGCGCCAACCTGATGAGCCTGGGGGCTCTGGACTTCGGCATCATCATCGACGGAGCCGTGGTCATTGTTGAAAACTGCATACGGCGGCTCGCCCATGCGCAAGCCGTAGCGGGCCGGGCATTAACTCACGATGAGCGCTTTCATGAGGTATTTACAGCCTCTAAGGAAGCGCGTAGACCTCTTTTGTTTGGCCAGCTAATTATCATGGTGGTATATCTCCCAATATTCGCACTCTCTGGAGTGGAAGGAAAGATGTTCCACCCGATGGCGTTTACTGTGGTGGCTGCTTTGCTGGGAGCCATGATTCTGTCGGTCACGTTTATTCCTGCGGCGGTATCTGTGCTGATCGGTCAAAAAGTCAGCGAAAAAGAAAGTCGTTTGATGATCCTGGCCAAACGCGGCTACCGGCCGATGCTTGATTTTGCAATGCTTAACAAGCAGCTGGTATTAATTGCGGCAATTGTCGCCGTGATACTTAGCGGCCTGCTTGCCACGCGCATGGGCAGCGAATTCGTGCCGAGCCTAAACGAAGGCGATATCGCACTGCATGCACTGCGCGTTCCCGGAACCAGCCTGTCACAGGCGATCGAAATGCAAGCTGAACTGGAACGAACAATCAAGCAGTTTCCCGAGGTCGACAGGATTTTCGCCAAGATGGGAACCGCCGAAATTGCCACTGACCCCATGCCGCCTAACGTCGCCGACAATTTCGTGATGATGAAACCGCAAAAAGAGTGGCCCGATCCGGGCCGTAGCAAAGCCGACCTGATCGATGCCATGCGGCAAGCTGTGACCAAAGTGCCCGGCAATAACTATGAGTTCACCCAGCCCATCCAGATGCGGTTCAATGAGTTGTTATCTGGCGTTCGCAGCGACGTAGCCATAAAAGTGTATGGCGATGACATGGACACAATGAACCAGACCGCCGATGAAATTTCAAATGTGCTGGGTAAGATTCCTGGCGCAACGGATGTCAAAGTTGAGCAAACCACGGGTTTGCCGATACTTACCATCAAGATCGATCGTGAGAAAACCGCTCGCTATGGCGTCAGTGTTGGGGATGTGCAGGATACGATTGCAATTGCGATGGGCGGGCAGAAAGCCGGAGTATTATTTCAAGGCGACCGCCGCTTCGACATAGTCGTGCGTCTGCCTGAGAAGCTGCGGAGCGATATAGAGGCGCTCAAACGATTGCCGATTCGCTTGCCTGATAATCAAGCCAATGACCGATTTCGCTCCAATTATTTGCAACTTGGTGACATTGAACACTTTGGGGCTGTTGGTCGCCCTCCATCCAACTATATACAACTTAGTGAAGTCGCGGTCATTGAGGTTGTGCCTGGGCCGAACCAGATCAGCCGCGAGAACGGCAAACGTCGCGTAGTGGTAACAACTAACGTACGGAAACGAGATATTGGCTCATTCGTCACCCAAGCCGAACAGGAGATTCATCAAAAGGTTCCGATACCTACTGGCTACTGGACAACCTGGGGCGGTACCTTCGAGCAAATGCAATCAGCGGCAAAGCGTCTGCAGATTGTGGTTCCTGTCGCCCTGCTGCTAGTATTTATGCTGTTGTTTGCGATGTTTAACAACGTAAAGGATGGACTGCTGGTGTTCACCGGCGTGCCGTTTGCCTTGACCGGCGGAATACTGGCACTGTGGCTGCGGGATATTCCGCTTTCCATTTCGGCAGGGGTCGGCTTCATTGCGTTGTCAGGTGTTGCCGTGCTCAATGGCCTGGTGATGATCTCCTACATTCGATCTCTGCGCGATGAAGGCATGCATCTTGATGCAGCGATCCAGGAAGGGGCGCTCACCCGCTTGCGCCCGGTACTGATGACCGC